>JBGTHX010000001.1:0-15642 GCA_041746055.1 Lewinella sp.
TGGATGCTTTCCTGGAGCGTGGCTGGAGACCGACCGGACAGTCGATCTATACCTCGGACTACCTGCGCACCGACGACGATGAGCTCCACGGTTGCCTGCAGATCCGGATGCCCCTCGCAGGCTTCTCCTTCAAAAAGCGGCACCGCAAGATGCTGCGGCGTAACGCCCGCCGCTTCCGGGTGGAACAGCAGCGTGCCACCGCCCCCGACCCCGACCTGCTGCGGGTGAACCAGCTGTACATGACCGAGCATCCCGATAAAACGCGGGAGGACCTGGAGTACAATGTCTTCAATGAGGCTGGTCAGCAGGTGCTCGACACCCGGGTGATGCGGGTGTACGACGGCGACCGCCTGGTAGCCTTCAGCTACTTCGACCTCGGGCGGCGGGTGATGTATACGAAGGCCGGCATTTACGATCCGGCCTACGCCGCCGACAGTCTCGGCCTGTACACCATGCTCCTGGAGGTACAGTTCGGCCTCGACCACGACTTCGCCTACTACTACCCCGGCTACTATTCGCCCACCTTCCCCGCCTTCGATTATAAGCTGCGGCTGGGAGACATGGAATACCGCGATATTCCCACCGCGCGCTGGCTGCCCCACCTGGAGGATCCCCTGCTTGCCCCCGAGGACCCGCTGAAGATCAACCGCGACCGGCTCGCCGAGGCCCGGCTGGCCCTAGCGTCGGCCGGGGTGCGCTCCCAATTCCGGGAGTATCCGTCCTTTACCGGCCGCTTCCGACCGGTGCAGCAGGGCGAGAACATAATGCTCGACGCCCCCCAGCTGCTGCTGGTGGGACGGCCCCTGCCGCTGGAGTTCTTCTTCGTGCTGACCTACGACAACGAGGTACAGCGCTACCGCTACGATATCGTTCGCACGGCCAATCTTTATGATATGCGCGTGCAGGTCACCAGCCGCAACGGGACCCCGCGCTTTACCACCCCGGTGGTGGTCCACAGCCGGATCGTGGAATCGGACAACCTGCCGCTCGTGGTGAGAAAAGTTCGCGAACGGCTGGACGGCACTACCAAGGCCTAACCATTACCTTTGGCGCTCAACCGTAAACGAAAGTTATATGAGCCCCCAACTTCTAGCCGGCAAGCGCGGCGTCATCTTCGGAGCCCTGGACAACCAGAGCATCGCCTGGCAGGTAGCTGAGGTCTGCGCCGAAATGGGCGCCAAGTTCACCCTTACCAACGCCCCCGTAGCCCTGCGCTTCGGCAGCCTGAACGAGCTCGGCGAGCGGCTTGGAGCGGAGATCATCCCCGCCGACGCCACCAGCCTGGAAGACCTGGAGAACCTCTTTAAGCGCTCCGAGGAAGTGCTGGGCGGCAAGATCGACTTCGTGCTCCACGCCATCGGGATGTCGCTGAACGTCCGTAAGGGCAAGTCGTACACCGATCTGAAGCACGACTGGATGCTCAAGACCTTTGACATCAGCGCCATCAGCTTCCACAAGATGTGCCAGGTGCTCTACAACGGGGATTACATGGCCGACTGGGGCAGCATCGTGGGCCTGACCTATATCGCCGCTCAACGCACCTTCCCCGACTACAGCGAGATGGCCGAGTCAAAGGCCCTGCTGGAAAGCTTCGCCCGCAGCTTCGGCTACCACTTCGGAGAGAAGAACCACGTCCGCGTCAATACGATCAGCCAGTCGCCCACTATGACTACCGCCGGCAAGGGGGTAAAGGGCTTCGACGAATTCTTCGGTTACGCCGACAAGATGTCGCCCCTCGGCAACGCGCCCGGCCGCGCCTGCGGAGAGTACTGCGCCTCCCTGTTCAGCGACTTTACGCGCTACGTGACCATGCAGAACCTCTACCACGACGGCGGATTCAGCAACATGGGGATGAACCCCAAGGCCCTCGATTAGTCGGCGGATTGATGTCCGTTGGGGTGCGATAGCGGGAGAAGACCGCGTTTAACTGATGATGAAAAGGAACCTGAGCCATATTGCACTGCTGTTGCTCGTTTGCCTCGGCACCTGCGTCCGCGCCCAGATCCTGGACCCCAGTGATAACGGGCAACTCGATCCCGACGACCCGAACTACGACGCCTCCACCGCCCGCCGCGGCCGCGTCCAGGACCAGCGGGTGACCGCTCCGGATACCTTCGGCATCTTCCTCTACCGCGTCGATAACCCGAACCGGGAACGCCGCTTCGAGGACAGCCTGCTCAATGGCTATCAGCGCTACGACCCCGACCGGACCGTGGACTTCGACTACGGTACCCTCGGCGCGCCGGGCTCCCCCGCCTACCCGCTGCGGTATCGGCCCGTGTACCGACGCGGCCTGGAGGTCGGCTACCGGCAGTACGACCTGTATAAGGTGGACGCCGCTACCCTGGACTTCTACCGCCTGGAACGCCCCTTCACCTACCTCAATTACGTGCGGGGCAGCGAGCAGAACGACGGCTTGCTAACGGCCCGCTTCAGCCGCAACTTTGCCGACGGCGTGAATCTCCTGCTCAATTTTCAGCGCATTTACCAGACCGGGGAGCAAGACAACTATCCCGGCAGCCGGGTGCGCGATACCGGCGTGGCCGTAGGCGTTTCGGTGCGCCCCCCGGGCAGTCGCTACAGCGGATACTTCAGTTACGCGGCCAACACCTTCGAACAGGAACTGAACGGAGGAATCGCGCGCTACGGGGACGCCGGCGATGCGGGGGAGATCGATAACCTCGGACTGCTCACGCCCTACCTGGCCACCACCTACGGCCGCCACGCCTACCGGGAGGTGGCCGCTACCCAATACCTGCAGTTCGGCGCCGCCACCGATACCCTCACGGGCCGCGAGCGGCGGGCCTTTACGCTCAAGCACCAGCTGAAGATCGACCGGCAACTGTACCGGATCAGCAGCCTGCGCACCGCCACCGACACCAGTTTCTACCAGCTCTATCCCGGGTTGGACCTCGACTACCGTGGGCTGCGGAACCTGATCACCCACGATCTGGTGAGCAACGAGGTGGGAATCTCCACCTTCCGCCGCGCCCGCAGCGGAAGTGCCGAGACGGTGCAGCGGGATCTCCTGGAGCTCAGCCTCACCCACCAGTACCACCGCCTCGGCGGCGACCGCGGCGACAGCACCCTGCAGTACCTGCTGGCCAACGCGGCTATCGGACTGCGGCCCAGCGACCGCCTGCAACTGCAGGTTGAGGGGCAACTGAACCTGCTGGGTCAGATCGGCGACTACCGCGTATCGGCTACCGGGGAGCTCGACCTCGGCCGGGCAGGCAAGCTGGAGGTAGGGGCCGTGAACCAGCTGTACGCCCCCGATCTGGTGCAACGCTCCTACCTGCTGAATCAACTGCCCCTCTACCGGGAAGATTTCGGCAAGACGCTGGAGGTGCGCTTCGAGGGAGCCTATACCTTACCCTTCATCGGCGTCCGGGCCGGGGCATCGTACGGACTGCTGACCAACCTCATTTACTTTGACGCGGACGGCCTGCCGCGGCAGAGCAACGGTCCGCACAGCATCGTGCAGCTTACCGCCGAGCGCAACTTCAGCATCGGAGCCTATCGCCTGGATAACCGGCTGCTGCTGCAGCAGTCCGATCAGGATGTCCTGCCCCTGCCCCGGCTGTACGGCGAGCACAGCCTCTATTACGCCGGGAAATGGTTCGGGGTACTCAACGTGAACCTGGGGGTGGACGTCCGCTACGTCAACGGCGGCTTTCGGCCGCAGTATTACAATCCGATCCTGCAGCAGTTTCAGGTGCAGGACCGGCAGCAGACGGACTTCTACGTCCAGGTAGATCCGTTCTTCAGTCTGCGGGTAACGCGCTTCCGGTTCTTCATCAAATACATCCAGGCACAGACGCTGATCAGCAACCGGCTGCTCTACCTGACCGCGGACCATCCGTACTCGAACGGGGCGGTACGGCTGGGCGCTAGTTGGCGGTTGATCGACTAGCCCAAAAAAAGAACCTCCAAACCCGCAAATCCGGGTCGGAGGCTCACTTTACACTCACTAGTATATATGAAACTTAATCAACTGCCTGTTTAACCACCGTCAAAAGGTTTTTGTTACCAATCAGCACATTTATTTTGCCGTTTTTAACTTTTCCTTTTCTTCGGATACCGCGGGAAGTCTGCCGGACTTGGTTCGGAATAATTTCCACCAGAAGGCCGGTTTGACCAGCTGTTTGCGGAGTTCGAAGTCGGTGTACATGCTACAGAGTAGTTCGATGAGCTTAGGGTTGGCTGCGACGATGCCCGTCAGGAAGTTTGTTATCCATTTCCGCTGCATAATCTGCTGCAACCGGTAGCTCAGTCTTAACTCAGTACGTAAAACCCGCTCGATACGGATGTCGTAAGCCGTGAGAAATCCGGCGTCGAAGCGATTTTCCGCCAGGCACTTTTCCGCGAGCTCCGCCGCGATGAAGCCGGAATACACGGCATTGCCGATCCCTTCGCCGGTGAGCGGGTCGATGAGGTGGCCGGCGTCGCCCGTGAGCAGGTAATGGTCGCCCGAAAGCTTGCGGTCCTTGGAGCCGAGGGGGAGGCCGTAGCCTACCGTGGGGTCGATCTGTTCCGCCTCCCGGAAGCGTTCGCGAAAGGGCTCCGAGGCAATAATCACGTCCAGTTCGCGGCGCAGGTTGAGCCCCCGCTTCTTCACGATATCGGAGCGCATGCCCAGTCCCACGTTGGCTTCCCCGTTCGGCAGGGGGAAAATCCAGAAGTAGCCGGGATTGTACGCCTCCAGGAAGTGGAGTTCGATGAAGTTGTCGGGGTGGAAGCCGGTCACCCCCCGGTAGTAGGCCCGCACGGCGGCGGCGTGGTGGTCCTTGTCGATCTCCTGTCCGGCCTCGTGGCGACTGAAGCGGCTGTGGGCGCCGCTGCCATCGATGAGCAAGCGGCAGTGCCACTCCCTGCCATTCTTGGCTTTGAGGAAGTAACCCTCCTCCGTGCGTTCGGTGGCCACGATCTCGGTATTGAGGTGGAGGTCGATGTCGTCGCGCCGCCCCACCTCCTCGATCAGGAACTGGTCGAAGTCGATGCGCTTGCTCACGTAGCCCGGCGCCTCGTCGGGGACGCGCCGGTAGCCGATCTTGAACGGTAACTCGATCAGTTTCCGGCTGGGTGGGTAGAAGCGGATGCCCCATACGTCGGCCGGCGTGAAGCGGCGGCGGAAGCGGTCCATCATGGCCGGATCCAGGCGGTTGAGCAGGGTAGGGACCTTGCCGGAAATGGCATCGCCGCACACTTTGTCGCGGGGAAACTCGGCCTTATCGATCAGTACGCTTGGGATACCCAGGTAGGAGAGCCGCAGGGCGGTAGCGGCTCCGGCCGGGCCGGCACCGATGATGACGATGGGGGTCGTGGACATGTCCGCAAAGGTAGGTACCGGCGGCGGGGCGCGGGTGCCGGGGAATTAGCCCGGAAGCCGGGACTGGAAAGCCCGGAAATTCTCCACGTCACTGGTGGCGGTGCTACAGCCCTTGTCCGCGGCGCGGGCGTTGATGTCCTCGACGCGGTTGTCCGGACTGGGGTGGCTGCTCAGAAACTCCGGCGGGGTGGGCTGATCCTGGATCTTCTCGAAGAAGCCGGCGGCCCCGTTCGCCGCGTAGCGGGTCTGGCAGAGGTAGTCCACCGAACTCTCGTCGGCCTGCTCCTCGTCGCTGCGGGTAAATTGCAGGCTGAGCAGTGTTTCCGCCACCTGGGTCAGCAGGCCCGGATCATTGTTGCCGGTCACCAGGCTGAACAGGGTGGCCACGCCATACTGCTTGGTCAGCTGGTCGGTGGAGTGCCGCCGGGCCGCGTGGGCGATCTCGTGGGCGAGCACTCCGGCCAGTTCGTCGCCGGTATCCAGCGTGCTGACCAGTCCGGTATAGACGTAAATAAATCCTCCCGGGGTGGCAAAGGCATTTTCCACGTCCGAGTCGATGAGGGTGACGGTATAGGGGAAGAGGTCCGAATACGGCACGTCTCCCAGGGAGACGATCTCGTCGACCATCCCCTGGAGGTAGGCGTACGCCTCGGGGTAGGCGGCGGGGTCCAGGAGGGGGAAGGTGTCAGGGTTGCTCCGGATCTGCTCGTCGGTCTTCCGCCCGAGTTCCAGGTCCTGCTCGACGGAGAATACATTGATGTCTCCGTCCTTGGAACAGCCGGTGTAACACAGGGCCAACAGGAGAAGGAAGGGAAGGAAGGCTTTCATGGCGGTGCTTTAGGCATTAACCCCGCCCCGGCGTAGGCATGTTCGACGGGGACAGCCCCGGGAGCCGACCGGTCCAACAAACTTATGGCTGACAAGGGTGTTCCCCTCAGGTATACCATATGAATACCCGATGCGCCAATACTGCGCACCGACCGTCCAACGGGGCCGGTCGTATGTTTCCCAATAATGCCAAAGAATACTACGAAGAGCGGTAAGCTCAAGGCCCGCGATTTGGAGCGGGTGATTTATCAGGAGTTTAAGGCTAATGCCCGTAAACAACTCAATCCCAAGCAACTTCAGCGAAAGTTAAAGGTCAAGAACAGCAGCGACAGCATTGAGGCCGCACTGGAAAAACTAGTTACCAGCGGCCAGGTCAAAAAGACCGACGATCACCGCTACCAGTTCAACCGCGAAGACCGCGCCAAAAAATCCACCACCTACGCCGAAGGACGCGTCGATATGACCCGCAGCGGTGCCGCCTACATCATTCTCGACGGCGACGACAACGATATCTACGTACCCTCCAACCGCCTCGGCAATGCCCAGGACGGCGATAAGGTGAAGGTCCGCTACTGGACCCCCGGCGGCCGCCGCAAGCCCGAAGGCGAAGTAGCCGAAGTGCTCGAGCGTAGCGTCACCCACTTCGTAGGCACCCTCAAGATCCACGAGAAGTTTGCCGAGGTGGTCGTCGACGGTCCCGGAGGCAAGACCCTAAGCGTGGCCGTCCACCGCTCCGAACTGATCGGCGCGAAGAGCGAAGAGAAGGTAGTGGTGATGATCACCAACTGGGAAGACAACCGCTACGGACAGATCAGCGGACAGATCACCGCCGTACTCGGGGAAGCCGGCTCGAGTAACATCGAGATGCAGTCCATCCTCATCAATAATGGCTTCCAGATCACCTTCCCCGAGTCGGTACTCGCCGAGAGCGAGGCCCTGCCCGGAGAGATTACGCCCCAGGAGATCAATATCCGCCGCGACATGCGCGGGGTAACCACCTTCACGATCGACCCGCTTACGGCGAAGGACTTCGACGACGCGCTCTCCATCCAGACCCTGGAAAACGGACAGATCGAGATCGGCGTCCACATCGCCGACGTGAGCCACTACGTGAAGCCCGGCAGCGCCCTCGACGAGGAAGCCGCCAGCCGCACTACCAGCGTGTACCTGGTCGACCGGGTGTGCCCCATGCTCCCCGAGCGGATCAGCAACGAGCTCTGCTCGCTGCGGCCGAATGAGGACAAGCTCACCTTCAGCGCCATCTTCACCTTCGATCCGCAATCATTCAAGGTGGTCGATCGCTGGTTCGGCCGCACCGTTATCCACTCCGACCGCCGCTTCACCTACGAGGAGGCCCAGGAGGTGCTGGACAGCGGCGAAGGCGACTTCGTGGACGAGCTCGACCTCATGGACCGCATCGCGGATAAACTGCGGAAGCGCCGCTTCAAGGAGGGGTCGATCGACTTCAATACCAATGAAGTACGGTTCCGGCTCGACGAGGACGGCAAACCGCTCGAGGTCTACATCAAGGACCGGATCGACACCAACATGCTGATCGAGGACTTCATGCTCCTCGCCAACAAGGAGGTAGCCGCCTTTATCAAGCGGAAGGAGGAGAAACTCAAGCAAAATATCCCCTTCGTATACCGGATCCACGACGAGCCGGACATGGACAAGGTGTCGGAGCTGGCGAAGTTTGCCCAGGCGCTCGGCTACGAAATGGACCTGAGTTCGCCCCAGGCGGTGGCTCAGTCCTACAACAAGCTCCTCGCCAAGGCCGAGGAAGACCCGATGGTAAAGATGCTCTCGCCGATCGCCATCCGTACGATGTCTAAGGCGGTGTACACCATCGAAAACATCGGTCACTACGGGCTCGGCTTCGAGAACTATACCCACTTCACCTCTCCGATCCGGCGCTACGCCGACGTACTGGTGCACCGCCTGCTGGAGAAGAACCTCGAGAAGGGTAGCCTCTACAAAGCCAACCCCGAAAAGCTGGAGGAGATCTGCAAGCACATCTCCAGCCAGGAGCGCAAGGCCACTACGGCGGAGCGGGAGAGCATCAAGTATAAGCAGACCGAATTCATGCTCGATAACGTGGGCGAGGAGTTCGACGGCGTGATCAATGGCCTGGCCGACTTCGGCGTCTTCATCGAGCTCATCGCCAACTTTGTGGAGGGTATGATCCCCTTCGACAAGATGGACGAGCCCTACGAACTGGGATCCGGCAAGCTCTTCATCACCGGCAAAAAGTCGGGCAAAAAGCTCAAGATGGGCGACCAGGTCCGCGTGCGGATCGAGGACGTCGACCTGGATCGCCGCCGCATCGATATGTCCCTCGTCAGCGTACTCAAAGTGCACGGCGAGCCCGAGAAAGCGGAGAAGCCGAAACGCCAACAGCGGGGCAGCCGCCGCAAGATGCGGAACTGAGCACGGCGTGGCAGCCGTTAATATTCCGTTAAACAGAACCGGCATCCGGGCGGGGAAAAGGCTTGTAAGTAACTGTATGTCAGTTGTTTGGAGCGAAAGTGCGCGAATTAAAACTTCCTTATCGGAGTAACTTCGGCTTTGTCCACGCGTCTATTCCTTAGCAGAACGGCCGTGGCCTCTGTACTTTTGTCATCCAAAATTAACCGCTATGCGTTTCCGTAACTATTTGATGGTCGCCGTGCTGGCCCTGGCCGGCTTCGGTGCCCAGTTGTCCGCCCAGAAGATCGCTTCGATCGATATGGAGCGGATCCTGAGCAGCATCACCGAGTACCAGGACGCGCAGACCCAGCTCGACCAGCTCGCCGCCAAGTGGCAGCAGGAGATCAACCAGGAGTATGACGCTATCAAGGGCCTCTACAACAAGTACCAGGCCGAGCAGGTGCTCATGACCGATGAGCAGCGCAAGTCAGAGGAGCAGGCCATCTTCGACCGCGAAACCAAGGTCCGCAACATGCAGCGGGAGCGCTTCGGACCCGAGGGCTCGCTCTTCCAGCGGCGGCAGGAACTCGTGAAGCCCATCCAGGACGCCATCTACGAGGCCGTGGAAACCTACGCCAACCAGAACAATTACGACTTCATCTTTGATCGTGCCGGCTCCGCGGGCATCATCTTCTCCAGTGACCAGTACGATAAGACCGACGAAATCCTGCGCGCGCTGCGCAACTGATCCCCGGTCCCGCTCACATATACTAACCCCTAAACAGTTACGATGAACCAAGTCTTCAAATTCGCCTTCGTAGCGCTGCTGCTCTTCGTAGCCACCGCTACCGCCACCGCCCAGAAGTTCGGGTACGTGAACTCCGCCGAGATCCTCGCCGATCTCCCCGCCATGAAAGCCGCCGAATCCAACCTCGAGGGACTGCAGAAGCAGCTCCAGAAGAAGGGTCAGGCCATGGTGCAGACCTTCCAGACCGACTACCAGGCACTCCAGGCCAAGGCCCAGGAAGGCACCATGAGCCCCAAGCAACAGCAGGAGGAAGCCGCCAAGCTGCAGAAGCGCGAGGAAGAGATCGGCACCTTCGAGCAGACCATGATGGCTGACCTGCAGAAGAAGCGGCAGGAACTCCTCGAGCCCATCTACGACTCGGTCAACAACGCCATCAAGGAAGTGGCCGAGGAGAACGGTTACCAGTTCATCTTCGACCAGCAGGTGCTACTCTACGGTCAGGAAAGCCAGGACGTGAGCACCATGGTGCGCGCCAAGCTCGGCCTGTAAGCCCACCCGGTGTACCTGCCCCCCCACCACGGATCAGTAGGAGTGTTCGACTCCGGCATTGGCGGCCTCTCGGTCGCCAATGCTGTTTCTGGCCTGCTGCCCCGGGAATCGCTGCTCTACGTCTCCGATAACCGCCACGCGCCCTACGGGGGGCGCAGCGACGCGGAGGTCTTCGACTTCAGCCGGCGCATCACCGACTTCCTGCTGGGCGCCGGCGTCAAACTGGTCGTGGTAGCCTGCAATACCGCTACCAGTATCGCCATCGACGGATTGCGTGAAACCTATCCAGAGGTGCCCTTCGTGGGCCTCGAGCCCGCCGTCAAGCCGGCCGCGGACGGCCGCCATATCGGAGTCATGGCCACCGCCGTCACCCTGCGCAGCGCCCGCTACCAGGCCCTGAAGGAGCGGTACCTCGCCGACCGGCCGGTATGGGAGGATCCCTGCTCCGGCCTGGTGGAGCGGATCGAAAGGTACGGCGCGGGCTCCCCCGAAGTTGCCGGCTACCTCGAGGATCTATTCTCCGGGGCCGGACCGCTCGATACCGTGGTGCTCGGCTGCACCCACTATCCGCTCATCATCGGGGATATCCGCGCGGCGCTGCCGGCTTCCGTTCACGTCATCGATCCTTCCGGGGCGGCGGCGCGACAGGTGCAAAGGCTCCTCGAAAAGCGGGGGCTGGCTACCGTGCCGACCGACCCGTCCCCGCGATACGACTTCCACTGCACCGGCGGAACCGCCCCCCTGCAACGTACCCTCCTGGCCCTGCCGGCCCTCAACGCCAACCGGCGCTGGGTGGTACCTTACCTCAGCCTACCTTAATGTGCGCCTATGATTGCTGAACTGCAACGGGTATTTGACTACCACCGTCAGATCCGCCACCGGATAGCGACGCTGCTCACGCCCCTCAGTCCCGAGCAGGTGAATCTGATCCCCGACCACTTCAACAACAACCTGATCTGGAACGCCGGCCACGTCGTGGCTACCCAGGAGCTGCTGGTGTACGCCCTGGCGGGTCACGACATGCCCAGCGGACAGGCGTTCGTCGACCGCTACCGGAAGGGCACCCGGCCCACCGAGGTACTCGGAGAGGCTGAAGTAGACGCCATACTGGAAAAACTGCGCACGAGCCCGGACAAGGTGCAGGAGGATGCCGGGCTTCTGGACTGGAGCGGCTTCAAGCCCTATACCACCTCTTTCGGCGTGACGCTCAGTAGCGTGGAAGAGGCCCTGGCGTTCAACAACGTCCACGAGGCGATGCACTACGGCACCATGCTTGCGCTCAGTAAACTGATTTAAACGATCTCGCCGGCGAAGTGGGCCTGGGTAAGGGCACGGATCTTTTCCTTGGTCAGGGGCTTGGCCTCGTGACCGTCGACGAACTCGTAATTATTGACCTTTTCGTAGTCGGTGTCTCCGACCGAGCTGGTGATCATCAGGATGGTGACCCGTGCACGGCGTTCGGCGGGGAGCTCCCGGTACTGGTCGAGGAAGCCCCAGCCGTCCAGGACGGGCATATTGATGTCCAGGAAAAGCAGGTCCGGCCGGGTGGCGAAGGATCCGTCGGGGAGAGCGGTGGTGAAGTATTGCAAGCCCTCCCTCCCGTTGGAGCGTACCACGACCTCTTCGGCCAACTCCATCCGGTTCAGCCGGCGAGTGTGGATGAAGTTGTCCGCGTCCGAATCATCGATCAGCAGTACGCACCCTAGCTTTTTCATATTCAACACTCCTGGGAATGGTCAAGGTAAAGGTACTGCCGGCGCCGGGGTGGCTCGTAACGGTAAGGGTACCTTGGTGCAATTGTACTATTTTTTGGCAGAACGCCAGCCCAATACCCTGGCCTTCGTAGCTGTCACGACTATTCAAACGCGAGAAGAGGTCAAATATTTTTTTCTGGTCCTCCGGATCCATCCCGATACCGTAATCCTGAACGCTCACCCGCACGGCCCCGGCGATCTCCTGGCTGCGGATCTCGATCCGCGGCACCTCACCCGGCCGGTGGAATTTCAGGGCATTGGCCAGTAGATTCTGGAACAGCTGCCGCATGGCCACGGGATAGGCCTGGATGACCGGGAGCGGGCCGCACTCGATCCGGGCCCCGGACTCCTCGATCCGCAGCTCCAGATTTTCGAGAGCTTCCTGGACCACTTCCGACAGGTCGGTACTACTCAGGGCCTCGGTGCGCCCGATGCGGCCGTACTGGAGCAGGGTCTCGATAAGGGCCTTCATCCGGTCGGTGGCCCGGTGGATCATGGAGAGGTACTCCCGGCCCTGATCGTCGAGTACCCCGCCGTAGTCCTCGCCCAGCACCTCTACGAAGTTACTGACGGTACGCAGGGGCTCGCGCAGGTCGTGGGAGGCGATGTAGGCGAACTGGTCGAGCTCCCGGTTTTTGACGTTCAGGCTGCCGATCAGGTCGTTGTTGACCAATTCCACCCGCTTGCGCTCGATGATCTCGTTCGCCATGCTGTCGTTGAGCCCGTTGACATGGGCCACCAGCGGCTGCAACTGGCTGTAGATGTAGTAGAATACCGTGGCGAGGCCCAGCACGCCGAGAAAACGCAGGATAGTGGACAGGGTACTGAAGCTGTCCAGCTGGTTCTGGCGGATGCGGACGTCCCGGTTCTCGGTCTGCCGGAGTAGTACGATATGGTAGCGGATGCTGTCCATCAGTGATTTTCCCCGCTGGGTGGCCAGCATGGCATTGACGCCGGCCGTATCGGCGGTGGCCTTGAGGCTGATCGTTTGCCTGATGTCCTCCAATTTGTTGGCGGTCAGGAGGCCTACCCGTCCGGTCCGGTCCAGCTGCAGCGAATCGTTGCGTACTTCTCCGTGGATGCGCTTCAGCACCGGCACGATGCTGTCAACGGCGCGGTGGTAGGGTTCGAGGTACTGGGAGTTATGCGTCAGGAGGTACCCGCGCTGGCCGGTCTCGGCATCCTGGATGTTGCTCAATAAGGTACCGAGGTCCCGCTCCAGGCGCAGGGCGTGATCCAGTTTTTTGCGCACGTTCACGGAGGCGATCTCGGTGGCCACCGAGGCCAGGACGATGACCGTAAGCAGGATCAGCCCCACAAACACGATGCGGAACAGGCGATAACTCTTGCTGGCAAATTGTTCGGCCGGGTTTTTGGACAAGTCTAGGGCTGATTATTGGGTACTGGTCGTCAATCAGTGGGAATATAGTCGATGCCCGGTAAGCAGGCAAACCGACCCCGAAGTTGAGCGCTACGGTGGTGCGAAGCTACGTCTGCGGCGGCTTTCGCGCCGGGAATTATGCGGTGAGGCGCGGGGAGGTGATGAGGGAAAGTTTCGTATATTCGCGCCGATACAAAATGACTACATGAATTGCCGCTACGGTGCGGTATCCGTCGGTCTGCAGCGACCCCCGGCGGGAATAAGAGAAATCCGCGTTTTTATACGCCTTTCCCGTCACCGGCTTGCCGTTTCTTCGGGTCCTTCCCTTCCTCCCCATTGCAGTATGTTTTGTGTCAAGGTCGTCCGCGAACCGCGTGGGCGACGCTGAACGCTTATTATCATTTAAAGTCCAATCAATAATGGGTAATCAAACCCCAATGTCGGTGAACTTCGAACTGCCCAACGGGCGGGAAGTCACCATCGAAACCGGCAAACTGGCCACCCAGGCCGACGGATCGGTCGTCGTAAAGTGTGGCAAGACCATGCTGTTTTGCTCCGCCGTTTCCAGCACCAGCGTACGCGAAGGGCAGAGCTTCTTCCCGCTGAGCGTCGATTACCAGGAAAAATTCGCGGCCGCCGGCCGCATCCCCGGTAACTTCTTCCGCCGGGAGGCGCGCCTGAACGACTACGAGATCCTGATCTCCCGCCTGGTCGACCGTGCCATCCGCCCCCTCTTCCCGAAGGGGTATATGTTTGATACCCAGATCATCATCAACCTGATCTCGCTCGACGAGGAGGTGATGCCCGACGCTCTCGCCGGTCTGGCCGCCTCGGCCGCACTCACCTGCTCCAACATTCCCTTCGAAGGCCCCATCTCGGAGTGCCGCGTAGCCCGCATCAACGGTTCCTACGTCGTCAACCCCGACCGCAGCCAACTGGAGAACGCCGACCTCGACCTGATCGTGGCCGCCGACCAGTCCAACATCATGATGGTGGAAGGCGAATCCAAGGAAGTGGAGGAGAGCGCCATCCTGGAAGCCCTGAAAGTGGGCCACGAGGCCATCAAGACGATGTGCGAAGCCCAGCTGCGCCTGAAGGCCCAGGTCGGCGACAAGGCCATCACCCGCGACGTGGAGATCCACGAGATCGACGCCGACGTCCTCAGCTACGTGGAGCGTACCATCAAAAGCGAGATCCTGCGCGTTGCCGGCTCCGCTTCCGATAAGGCCACCCGCAAGACCGCCTTCAAGGAGGTGAAGGACAACTTCAAGGCTGTCGCCCTCGCCGAAAAAGGGGAAGAGTGGATGTCCGAGAACAAGGAAGACGTTTCCGCCGCCTACGATAAGGTGCAGAAGAAGCTCATCCGCAACATGATGCTCGACGACAAGAAGCGCCTCGACGGCCGCGCCTTCGACCAGGTGCGCCCGATCTGGACGGAAGTGGACTACCTGCCCTCCGCCCACGGCTCGGCGATCTTCAACCGCGGGGAAACCCAGTCGCTGACCAGCCTTACCCTCGGCACCAAGACCGACCAGGCCATGGTCGACGTCGCCCACAGCAATAGCTACGACAACTTCATCCTGCACTATAACTTCCCGGCCTTCTCGGTAGGGGAGACCAAGCCGATGCGCGGCCCCGGCCGCCGCGAGGTGGGCCACGCCAACCTGGCCGGCCGCTCGATCCGCCAGGTGCTGCCCGATGACATGACCCACACCATCCGTATCGTTTCGGACATCATGGAGTCCAACGGCTCCAGCTCGATGGCCACCGTATGTGCCGGCTCGCTGGCCCTGATGGACGGCGGCGTGCAGATCAAGCGCCCCGTAGCCGGTATCGCCATGGGCATGGTGGCGGAAGGCGGAAGGATCGCCATCCTCAGCGATATCCTCGGCGACGAGGATGCCCTAGGGGATATGGACTTCAAGGTCACGGGTACCAGCAAGGGTATCACCGCCTGCCAGATGGATATCAAGATCGACGGACTGCCCTACGAGCAGCTGGAGCAGGCCCTCGAACAGGCCCGCGTAGGTCGCCTCCACATCCTCGGCGAGATGGATAAGACCCTCAGCGAGCCCCGCGAGGACATCAAGCCCCACGCCCCCCGTATCGTCAAGCTCATCATCGAGAAGAGCTACATCGGCGCAGTCATCGGACCCGGCGGCAAGATCATCCAGGAGCTTCAGGAGCTCACCGGTACCAATATCAACATCGACGAGATCGACGGCAAGGGCCACGTGTCCATCGCCAGCTCCGATAAGGCGGCCATCGAGGATGCCGTCGCACGCATCAAGAAGATCACCTTCACCCCCGAGGTGGGCGAGGTCTACGAAGGCACCGTGAAGACGATCATGCCCTACGGCGTATTCGTCGGTTTCGAAGGAGGCCGCGACGGTCTGCTGCACGTTTCCGAAATGAGCCACAGCCGCATCGAAAGCGTCGAGGACGAATTCAACGAAGGCGACAAGGTGAAATTCAAGATCGTCGACATCGACGAGCGCACCGGAAAACTGCGCCTCAGCCGCAAGGCCATCATGCCCCGCGCCGACGGTACGATCCCAACGGACGAGGAGCTCGAGGAAGAGCGCAACGCCTCCAAGTCGCGCGGCCGTGACCGCGGGGAGCGCGGTGGCGATCGCGGGGACCG
>JBGTHX010000002.1:0-2681 GCA_041746055.1 Lewinella sp.
GAAAAGGTAACGGAAACGTACGAGACGCTGCTGGACCCCGAACAGTACATCCCAGCCGGTATCGTAGAGTTAACGGGTATCACCCAGGAAATGGTAGCCGGGCAGCCTAAATTTCACGAAGTGGCCCGCCGCATCGTCGAAATGACCGAGGGGCGCATCTTCGTGGCCCACAATGCCAAGTTCGATTACGGCTTCCTGCGCGCGGAATTCGCCCGCCTCGGCTACACCTTCTCGCGCCGGCAGCTGTGTACCGTCCGGCTCACCCGCAAGTGCTTCCCCGGACTCAAGAGCTACAGTCTTGGCAACCTCATCCAGCACTTCGGCTTCCGGGTCGACGCCCGCCACCGCGCCCTGGCCGACGCCCAGGCCACCACGGAACTGCTGCAACTGTGCCTGGCCGGCGAGGACTGCGCCGAGGAGGCCCGCCGCCTCATCAACCACGGCATTAAGGAAACCCGCCTGCCCAAGCAGATCAAGCTCGAGCAGATCATGGAAATCCCCGAGGAGACCGGGGTCTACTACTTTCACGACGCTAAGGGTGACGTGGTGTACGTAGGCAAGAGCACCAACATCCGCAAGCGCATCGCCCAGCACTTCAACGACCATACCACGAAGGGTAGCCGTATCGCCGAGAAGGTGGCCGACATCACCTACGAGGTCACCGGCAGCGAACTGGTGGCCCTCCTACTGGAGAGCGAGGAGATCAAGCGGCTGCAGCCCCGCATCAACCGTGCCCAGCGGGGCAACCACTTCAGCCATGCCATCGTGAGCTTCCTCAACGACCGTGGTTTCCGCTGCTTCGACGTGGTGCGTAACACCACCCAGGCCCGCAAGGAACTCGACATCATCAGCGAGTATCCCAGCATTTCCCGCGCCAAGGGCCGCCTCAACTTCGTGCGCCGCCACCTCGAGCTGTGCAGTGCCTTCACGAATATCTACCCGAGCAAGTCGGCCTGTTTCCACTACCACCTCAAACAGTGCCGCGGCGGCTGCGCCGGCGAGGAATCCCCCGAGGAATACAACCACCGCGCCGAGGAGGCCCGCCTCCACCTCCGCAACGTCTTCGACGACGACTTTCTCCTCTTCGATTGCGGCCGCACCCACGACGAAGCCTCCGTCATATTAGTGGAGGAAGGGAAGTACCAGGGCTTCGGCTTCATCGACAAGGACAGTGCCCACGACCTGGCTACCGCCATTGACAGCGTTAAGCGCACCGTCACTTATCCCGATACCGCGCGCATCATCCAGCGCTACGTAAGCGAGAAGGGGGGGAAGATGGTGAATTTGAGGAGTGGGAAGGTGGCGAGGTGATAGCGTGTAGCTCGTAGCTTATAGGGTAGGGTAGGAGGTACTGACGTGTGGGGCGAGGTGATAGCGTATAATACCTCGACAAAATTGGACCACGAGCTAAGTTGAAAACTTAACTTGTATCATGAAGCGATCGAGAAGAAAATTCACCCCCGCCTTCAAGGCAAAAGTCGCCATCGAAGCCTTGAAAGAAAGAAGTACCCTGGCCGAACTGGCCGAGAAATTTGAGCTACACCCCAACCAGATCAGTCAGTGGAAACAGGAGTTTATCGCCGGTTCCGAGCAGGTCTTCGAGACCGTTAAGGGCAAGACGGCTTCCGGATCCGATGCGGTCACCGCCAGCGAAGCCGAGCTGCAGCAACTTTACGCCAAGATTGGCCAGCTGCAGATGGAGCGCGACTTTCTAAAAAAAAACTTAGCCAGATGGGATCACCTGAAGTAAGGCGTTCCGGGTTGGAGGCCCCCGGGTCCTTATCCATCAGGCGACAGTGTGACTTGCTTTCGGTAAGCCGCGGCAGCGTCTATTATGAGCCTAAGGGTGAGAACGAGCAGAACCTGGCCATGATGCGGCTGATGGATGCCCACATTCTGGAGGAACCTACGGCGGGCGTGCTGACCATGCAGTCGATGCTCCGAGATAAAGGGTATTACGCGGGCTACGAACGGGTGCGTAGATTGATGCGAAAAGCCTGTATTCGTGCCATTTACCCACGCAGGCACCTGACGGTACTGGGGCAGGCGAAGTACGTTCACCCTTACCTGCTACGCGACCTGGAGATCAACCGACCGGGGCAGGTCTGGGCCATCGATATCACCTACGTGCCAATGCGAAAGGGGTTTATGTATCTCACGGCGATCATCGACGTGTACTCCCGCTACATCGTGGGCTGGGGATTGGCCAACACCCTAGCGGCCGAAGCCAGCCTGGGAGTGGTCCGTCAGGCCATTGCCGAGCACGGTACTCCCGAGATCTTGAACTCGGATCAGGGCAGCCAATTTACCTGTTCGGAGTTCGTCACCTACCTGCGAGAACAGGGCATCGCCATCAGCATGGACGGTAAGGGCAGGGCCCTAGACAACATCTACATCGAGCGGTTCTGGCGCACGATTAAGTATCAGCACATCTTTCTGAACCCGGCTGACGACGGCCGGCAGCTGTACCGAGGAATCGAGAAATGGCTGCATCGCTACCACCACCGAGATCACCAGGGAATCGACCGAGTAAAACCTATTCAGCGGTACCGAATGGCCGCCTAACTTTCAACTAACTAGTCGTCCATGAAAAACATATGCTGTAGCCTGATGCAGGCCTACAGGGTCTGCCAAGCATGATCGTTATATGTTTGTGCTTCCCGGATAGCTCTTCTCACAGA
>JBGTHX010000003.1:0-3100 GCA_041746055.1 Lewinella sp.
CCCGCTCTTCTGGACGGCCTGTACCGCCTGGAACGGCGCCCTGAAGTCCACGCCGGAGGAGTGGGAGGATTACCTCAGCCAGCGCCGCGACCAGCACTACAACGTCATTCACTACGTGACCACCCAGTGGCGGGGCGCGGCGGCCAACGCCGAGGGGCTCCAGGGCTATGCCTATACGGACAAGCTTACCGTAGACCCGGAATTCTTCCGCCGCATCGATGCCCGCACCGACGCCATCAACGCCCACGGACTGATCGCGTCGCCCGTGCTGCTGTGGGCCCTGCCGGTAGCCGACGGCCGCGAGCTGAGCCCCGGTTACGTACTCCCCGTACCCGAAGCCATCAAGCTGGCCCGCTACATAATAGCCCGGTTGCAGGGCAACGAGGTGGTCTGGACGCTCGGCGGCGACGGCCGCTATACCGAGGAATTCGAGGATCGCTGGAAAGCCATCGGCCGCGGGGTGTTCGGCGGGCGGCGGGTGCAGGCGCCGGTCACGCTCCACCCCCAGGGCCGGTCCTGGATCGGGGACGCGTACGCCGGGGAGGAATGGCTCGATATCGTGGCGTATCAGTCTTCCCACTCCAACGAGCGGGGTACCGTCGACTGGATCACCCAGGGGCCGCTTAGCGCGCGCTGGGCGCAGTTGCCCGCCCGCCCCCTCATCAACATGGAGCCGAATTACGAGGAGATCGGCTTCCACATCACCCCCGAAGACGTGCGCAACGCCAGCTACTGGAGTGTCTTTGCCGCGCCCCCCGCCGGGGTGAGCTACGGGGCCAACGGCATCTGGCCCTGGATCCAGCGGCCGGGCGAGCTGATCGAAAACCACGGTAACCCCGGCGGGCGGGGACCGAGCACCTGGCGGGAAAGCATCGACTTTCCCGGGAGCCTGCAGGTAGGGCTGCTCCACGGTTTGATGGAAGACTTCGACTGGTGGGACCTGCGCCCCGATCCCGACCTGCTGGTGGCGCAGCCGGGGCTGACGGAAGCTACCTTCAATCATTTCATCTCGGTGCTCAGTAGTGCCAACCGGTCCACGGTGCTCGCCTATGTGCCACGGGGCGATGAGGTCAGGCTGCGGCTGCCGGCGGAGCGGTCGTACCGCTGCCGGTGGTTCGATCCGCGGAAGGGAACCTACCTCGACCGCGAGTATATCGAGTGGGCCCCGGTGGCTACCCTGGCGCCGCCTTCCGGGGAGGACTGGGTGCTGGTACTGCAGCTGGCGGACCGCTAGCTTGTCTCCGCCGGACGCAGGACTGCCGCCTTGGTACGGTCTTTCAGCTCGCCAATCGCCAGACAGATTGCGATGATGAGCAGGGTGAGCGCGATCAGGATCAGCAGGAGCAGCACCGGAGTATCGATGCCCGCCAGCAGGTCCGGCACGAAGTAGCTCAGCCCGTAGATCACGAGCGGATTGGCCAGAAAGACGATCAGCGTGCGGCTGCCCAGGAAGGCCGCCCCGCGCTCCGACCGCGCGCCGCTGAACCAGCGGTCGGCCTGCACCACCGACCCGAACAGTAGGATGGAGGAGAGCATCACCACCGGGGTGGCGTGGCTGAAGTGGTTGCGGCCGGTGGAGTCCAGCAGGTAGAACTCCAGCGGAATGAGGGCCACGGTGATCCAGCCCCACGCCGGGATCCGGGGAAACTCCCCCCGCGCCAGGGCAATGCCGGCGAAGGTGCAGGGCACCCAGAGGTAGAAGGGGCGCTCTCCCAGCTTCTGCACGGCGCCGGGCAGGGAATCGTAGGCGTAGCCGTAGGCGAAGAGCACTACGGTAAGTACCGCCAGCGTGAGGTAGCGCAGCACCGGCCGGCCGTACACGAAGCGCAGGGCGGGAAACAGGAACAGCAGCTGGAACAGCACGAGGAAGAAATACTGTCCCGACCAGCCGTAACCGGCGAAATGCTGGGTGATCGCCCCGACCGGGGTAATGGTGGACCAGTCCACCAGCAACAGGAAGTAGATCACGCTCCAGATCAGGTAGTCCTTGAAGAGCTCCGCAAACCGCTCGAGGGTGTAGCCCCGCCGTTCGCCCGCCGCCCGCCGCCCGTAGGAGCGCTCGAAGAAGAAGGCCCACAGCATGAAGAAGCAGGGCACGTCAAAGCGGAATAGGTTGCGCGCCACCTGCAGCAGGAGGTGGTCGTGTCCCAGCAGGATCGAGGCATGGATGAAGACGACCCCGAAGATGGCGACGGCCTTGATCTGGTCCGGGGAGCGAAGTCTGTTCATCAAGTGAGGTAAAGGTGAGGGAGGGAAACGCCGGAAGAACGCGTAAAAATGCATCTTAGGATACATTCTCCCCCGCGGACGCCCGATTGCCGGGCTTGGCAAGGCCTCCGCCACAACTTCCCCGCGCCGCCGCCTGTCTAAATACCATATCTTGAACGAATGATCCGCACCGTGCGAAGCCCCCTGTTCTGCCTTATGCTGCTCCTCCTCGGCACCTGCGTCCGCGCCCAGGTCCTGACGGTGAGTGAGGAGATCCCCATGCGCAACGATACCGAGTACAGCCTCATCGGTAAACTCGGCGGCCAGGTACTGCTGCTGCAGGACCGCGAAAGCAAACACCTGCTCACGGCCTACGGCCGCAGCATGAACCAGAGCTGGGAAAAGGAACTCGAACTCCGCGGCCGCAACGTCCGCATGCTGGAGGCGGTACCCGCCCAGGACGGCACCGGCTTCCACCTGTTGTACCTCTTCCGCGACCGCGGCCGCAACCACCTCCAGCTCGACCGCTACAACCCGGCGGGCAACCTGCAGGACAGCGTGACGCTGGTCGATTTCGGGCTGTTCGTGACCACCCCTGAAGACAAGGTGTACCGCTCCGAGGACGACACCAAGCTCCTGCTGCTCATGGTCGAGCAGCAGACCAAGGCCCGCTACCTGGGCGTGGATCTCGACAGCATGAAGCTGCTCTACGACCGCGAACTGGAACCCGAGAAGTTCTTCTACAACGACGACTTCCTCCAGGCCGAGGTCTCCAACGCGGGAGATATGTACTTCATCGTGGAGCGCGATAACTTCAAGAGCCGCCGCAAGAAGCACCGTTACGAGGTCTATACCCAGCGCGTCGACGGAGCCGACCGCGCCATGTTCGAGG
>JBGTHX010000004.1:0-9836 GCA_041746055.1 Lewinella sp.
CACCCACGACTGGGATACGGATGCCCAGACCCTAGTGGACCAGAAGCAGCGGCGCTTCCACGACAACGTGAGACGCGAGGGTAAAACCTTCGACGGGGTGCCGGAACTCCTGGCGAAGATTTCCGGGCGTTTCCCCCTGGCCATCGCCACCAACAGCGGCCGGGCGGATGCCGACCTGATGATCGTCTCCACCCGCCTCAATCGCTATACCGACATCAGCGTTACGGCCTCGGACGTCAAGCATATGAAACCCGAGCCGGACATCTACCTGCTGGCCGCCGAACGGTTGGGCCTGGAAGCCAAGGAGTGTATCGCGATCGAAGACAGTGGCCCCGGTGGCGAGGCGGCCAGGGCGGCGGGCTGTTACCTGATCGGTCTGACGGATAAAGTAACTGGGGCCGACGAAATGGCCTCTTCCAACGCCGCCGCGCTGGAGCGTGCGTATGAGATTCTCAGTCAGGGCCGGGCTTAGGGTACGGTTTACAATAACTTAATGTGGTTTAATAGGCAGTTTATGCAGCGGGCGGACTTTTGTGGTGAATTAGAAAACCCGCAAAACGCTGAAAACGATGTCCAAAACCTTTACCCTGTTGTTAATCGCACTTTTTGGAGCGCAATGGCTGCCGGCTCAGACGTCGGTCACCATCACCGACCAGGATCTTGTAGGTGGAACCACCTACAACTGGACCAGTGATACCGAGTACGTCCTGGACGGCCTGGTGTTTCTGGAAGCGGGCAGTGTACTGAATATCGAAGCCGGTACGGTGATCCGCGGCTCCAATAATTCGGACATCACCACGGGTGACAACACTTCTGCCCTCATCATCACCCGCGACGCGCAGATCTATGCCCGCGGTACGGCCGGGGCGCCCATCATTTTCACCGCCTTCGACGACGACCTGACCGACGACGGTGACTTTACCAGCGCCGACCGCGGGGAGTGGGGAGGCCTGATCATTCTCGGCAACGCCACCATCGCCCGACCCGACGGAGAGGACGGTATCGAAGGCATCGACTCCGACGAAGACCGCGCCCGCTTCGGCGGCACCAACGACGCCGACAACAGCGGCGTGCTGAACTACGTCTCCATCCGCCACGGCGGCGCCCAGCTCAGCACCGACAACGAGATCAACGGACTCACCCTCGGCGGCGTCGGTTCCGGCACCGTGATCGACTACATCGAGATCTTCGCCAACCTCGACGACGGTATCGAGTGGTTTGGCGGCACGGTGAACGTGAAGCACGCTGCGGTGGCTTTCTGCGGCGACGACGGATTCGACTACGACTACGGTTGGCGCGGTAACGGCCAGTTTTGGTTCGCCATTCAGGAACCCAATTCCGGCACCGGCCGCAGCGGAGAGCACGACGGCGCCAGCCCCGACGAACAGCAGCCCTTCAGCCGCCCTACCATCTCCAACGTCACCTACGTGGGTATCGGATCCGACGCTCCGGCGACCGGCGGCGACGCCAACCGGACGACCCCCGTTTCCGTCGTGTTTCGCGATAATGCCGGCGGCTACTACTTGAACTCCGTATTTACGGGATTCAACGGCGCGGCCATTGCCGTCGAGGACCGGCAGCCCGAAGGTGCCATTACGATCGACACCACCGACTCTTACACCCGCTTCCTGAAGGGTGACCTCTCCGTCATGAACAGCCTCTTCGACGACTTCGGCGCCGGCACGGCCCCCTCCGACCTCTTTCTCGCCTGGGACCAGGGTGAAACGGTCATCGATACCGCCACGACCCGCTTCTCGGAAGCCCTGGCTACCATGAATACCATCGGTGCCACCGGTATCGCCAGCTTAGGCCGCGAGCCCGACGGTAACCTGGACCCCCGGATCAACGCCGGCGGAGCAGCCCTCGGCGGTGGAGTAACCACCGACCTGGATACTGACTTCTTCAATCTGGTTTCCTACCGCGGTGCCTTCGGCAACAGCGTGAACTGGCTGAGCGGCTGGACAGCCCTGGAAGCCAACGGATACCTCGGCGACGTGGTCGAGCCCATCAACAACAACGACTGCATCGTGATCACTGATAGTGACCTGGTCGGCGGTGAGGACTACACCTGGGGCGGCGGCAACTGCTATACCCTGGACGGCCTGGTCTACCTGGAAGCCGACGCGACCCTGACCATCGAAGCTGGTACCGTGATCCGCGGACTGGGCTCGAATGACGTTTCCACCGGCGACAATACCTCCGCGCTCATCGTCACCCGCGACGCCCAGATCTTCGCTAACGGCACGGCTGACGCGCCCGTGATCTTTACGGCCTCCGAAGATGACCTCAGCGACCCGAATGACTTCACTCAGTTCGACCGCGGGGAATGGGGCGGATTGATCATTCTGGGTAACGCCACCATTGCCCGTCCCCGCGGGGAAGACGGTATCGAAGGAATCGACAGCGACGAAGACCGCGCCCGCTTCGGCGGCACCGATGATGAAGACAACAGCGGCGTATTGCACTACGTCTCTATCCGCCACGGTGGTGCCCAGCTGAGCACTGACAATGAGATCAACGGCCTAACCCTGGGCGGCGTAGGCTCCGGAACCGAGATCGACTACATCGAAATATTCGCGAACCTGGACGACGGTATCGAATGGTTTGGAGGAACCGTACAGGTCAACCATGCCGCCGTCTCCTTCTGCGGCGACGACGGATTCGACTACGACTACGGATGGCGCGGCGGCGGACAGTACTGGTTTGCCCTGCAGGCCCCCAATGACGGCACCGGTCGCGCCGGCGAACACGACGGTGCCAATCCGGATGAGCAGCAGCCCTTCAGCCTCCCCACCATCTATAATGCCACCTACGTAGGTATCGGGGAGACCGCTACCGGATCGGGCGGCGACGTGAACCGCGACCTGCCCCTGGCCGTGATCTTCCGCGACAACGCGGGTGGATTTTATTACAACTCGATCTTCGTTGACTTCAACGGAGCCGCGGTGGGTATCGAGGATCGGACGGACACCAACATCGATTCCTACACCAATTTCCTGAACGGAGATCTGGCATTTTTCAACAACTACTTCTACGGCTTCGGAAATGGTGACCTCCCAAGCGACCTCTGGCTGGCCATCAACCAGGATGAAGTGGTCGTAGATACCGCCACCGTCAAAGTGGCCGCCGGCTTCGCCGCCACCGGCAACGTGATCGCTGATCCGGTGCTCAACAGCCCGCTGAGCGACCGCGACAGTGACGGTGGTAACATCGACCCCCGCGTGTACGCCTTCGGTCCCGCCGCCATCGATGCGCCGAAGGCGACCGCCGGCTTCGACACCACCGCCTACTACGGTGCCTTCGCACCCGGTGCTTACTCCGGCAACAGCCTCGGCTGGTACAGCGGCTGGACCGCCCTCGCCGAGTACATGATCCTGGGTGACTTTACGAACCCCACCGACGAAGGCGGGGTAACGGGCCTGCTGCTCAACGCACCCGCTCCCAACCCGGCCTACCAATCCGCCACCATCAGTTTCGAACTGCCCAGCCCCGCCCGCGTGAGCGTCACCGTGCTGGACCTGATGGGCCGTCCGCTGAAGCGCCTCACCCGCGACTACGCCGCCGGAGCCCAGACCGAGACCCTGGACGTCAGCCAGCTGCCGAACGGCAACTACCTGATCGTGCTCGACGCCGACGGCAGCCGCCGCCTGCAGAAAATGGTGGTAGCCCACTAACCGAATGAACCCCCGGGGCGGGCTTCGCCCGCCCCTCTTATTAATCTAGTGCACACAACTCCCCACATGATGCTTAACCGCATGTTTACCCTGGTCGCCCTGTTCCTGCTGGTGACCGCCACCGCCATGGCCCAAAAAGGCGCCGTTTCCGGTACTGTTTACGACGAGGACGGCTTCCCGATGCTCGGTGCCAACGTCGTCATCGAAGGCACCACCAACGGTGCCCAAACGGACTTCATCGAGGGCAAATACCAGTTTCAGGCCGACCCCGGTACCTATAATCTGGTCGCTACCTACGTAGGCTACGCGCCCCAGACCATCGAGGGGGTGACCGTTACGCCCAACGAAACCACCCTTCTAGATATCACCTTCTCGGAAGACAGCGGCGTCCAGCTAGACATCGACGTCACCGTGACCGCCCAGGCCCTCGAGCGGGGCGAGGTCGCGGTGATGAAACTCCGCCAGAACAGCGACAAGGTCCAGGACGTCATCTCCAGCCAGGAGATCCAGCGCCTCGGCGCGGGTACCGCCGCTGCGGCGTTGTCCAAAGTTACCGGCACCACGATCGTCGACGGCAAGTACGTCTACGTCCGCGGCCTGGGTGACCGCTACTCGGCTACCACGCTGAACGGATTGCAGCTCCCCAGCATCGATCCCTACCGCAACTCCGCGCAGCTGGACCTGATCCCGACCACCGTTCTGGACAACATCACCGCCAGCAAAACCTTCACCCCCGACCTGCCCGGTGACTTCACCGGCGGCAGCGTCAACATCAAGATCAAGGCCCTCCCCGAGCGCTTCACCTGGGGCCTATCGGTCGCCGGCGCGTACAACAGCCTGAGCAACTTCCGCAACGACTTCCTCACCTTCGACGGGGGAAACAAGATCGGACTCGGCTACAACGACGGAACCCTCAACGGTCCCGCCGCACTCCGCGACCCCGCCCTTAATAATGCGGACGTCCTGAGCAGCAATGCCGACCGGCGCGCCCGCCGGGACCCCGCGCTGGCTTCCTCCGTAGAGAATGTGGCTAACGGTTTCGGCAACGCCTTCGACCTGAACCGGAAATCGACCGGACCCGACTACAGCGTGAGTGGCAACATCGGCAACCAGTTCAACCTGGGTACCATGCCCGTTGGTTTCTTCGCCACGGCTACCTACAGCCGCGACTTCAGCCAGTACACCAACGGCATCCGCGGTAACTACGTCAACCCCGGTGGAAACTCGGGCAGCCTGCAGGAGATTTACGACCTGAACGACAGCAAGAGCGTCGAATCCGGCAAACTCGGCGGTATGATCGGCGTAACCCTCCGTCCTACCCCCGCCAACAACATTTCGCTCTACAGCATCTACAGCCACCAGGGCTTCCTCGAAGGTCGCATCCTGCAGGGCAGCAACGAGAGTAAAGGTGCCGCCGGTACGGCCGACAATTTCTATCGCTCGCAGGCCTCCACCTTCCTGGAGCGCGAACTGATCGATTATGTCGCCCAGGGGGACCATACCCTTACGGGGCTGGGTAATATCAAGATTGAGTGGGCCGCCAACTACATCGACAGCAAGCAGAACGAGCCCGATCTGCGCTTCGCCGAGTACATCCAGCAGCAGGATCGCTTCATCATCGACCCCAGCCAGTTTAGCCGGCCGAGCCGCTTCTTCCGCGACTTGTCCGACAACACCTTCCAGGGCTCGCTCGACATCACCATCCCCGTATTCCAGGGAAAAAGCCGCGGCAACGCCCTCAAGTTCGGCGGCATGGCTTCCTCCAAGTCGCGCGACTTCAACGAGAAGATCTATGCCTACGAGAACGACCGGGGCCTCTCCTTCAGTGAGGCCGGCGGCGACTTCGACGTGTTCTTCGGTCCCGCCAACCTCGGCGTTTTGGAGGAAAGCGTCAGCGATCGCAATACCATCGGTGTCTTCGTCTTCGACAACAGTAACCTGGCCAACAGCTACACCGGCAGCTACGACATCGCCGCCGCTTACGGTATGATGACCTACGAGTTCACGCCCCGGCTGAAGGCGATCTTCGGACTCCGCGCCGAGCAGACCAGCATCCTGGTGGAAAGCGACGTGGTAAATAATGAGTACGACATGGCCGCTGCCACCGGACGAGAGCCTGACCAGAAGCGGATCGACGACAACACCGCCCGCATCGATACCCTGGCGCTCATGCCGGCCCTGAACCTGGTGTACAAGCTGGGTGAAAACAGCAACCTCCGCGGTAGCTTCTCCCAGACCATCGCCCGTCCCAATATGCGGGAGGTGGCCCCCTTCGGCGCCTTCGGCTTCCTCGGTGAGCCCATCGTGTTCGGTAACCCCGACCTCGAACTCACGAGCGTGGACAATTACGACCTCCGTTACGAGATTTTCCCCAACGCCGGTGAAGTACTCGCCCTGAGCGCCTTCTACAAGCGCTTCACTAACCCGATCGTGACCACCTTCCGGCTGTCCGGTGACCAGCAATTCACCTGGACGAACTCCGAAAGCGCTGACCTGTACGGTCTGGAACTCGAGGCCCGCAAGTCGCTGGGCTTCCTAACCGAGAAACTGCAGAACCTGACGGTGAGCACCAACCTGGCCGTGATCCAGTCCAACCAGCGCATCGATGACGCCGAGGTGGCCCTGGGTCGCGCGGTGGATCCCGACTTTAGCGCCGAGCGGGCCTTCAACGGCCAGTCGCCCTTCGTAGCCAACGCTAACCTCAGCTACGCCACGCCGGAAAGCGGATGGGATGTAGTGGTGGCCTACAACTTCTTCGGAGATCGCCTGCAGAGCATCGGCGCCGTAGGCAGCCCGGACATCTTCGAGCGGGGCCGCAGCCAGCTGGACCTGAGCCTGAGCAAGAAGATCCAGAACTTCAAGGTCAGCCTCCGCGCCCGCAACCTGCTGAACCCCGCCTTCGAGAGCTACTCGGAGTTCAACGGACAGACCTACATCTTCCAGAGCTACGAGCGCGGTCGCGAGATCAGCTTTGGCATCAGCTACGGCATTTAAGACGCACTAGATTACAATTACTGTAGTCCTATTCTGTAGCCCTCCGCGCGCCGCGCGGAGGGCTTTTTGTTTAGTAGGAAACGCGCTCCGTCTTGGCCACGTAATCGTGGAGGAAGCGGTGGCCCTTACTGAAAAGAGCGAATAGCAGCAGCACCGGCGCGGTAAACAGCGTAAAGGCCTTTAGAAAGGACCGGATAATGCGGGTCTCCACGGGAGGGCGCTCCGCGGTACCGGCGGTCACTACCCGCGAGCGGCGCAGTTCCATGAGCTCAGGATGATAGTCTACCACGTACCAGTATCCGGTGCCGCCCAAGAGGGTAGTGACGGCCACACTGCCACTGCCACCTAGCAGCATGGGCAACCAGCTGTGAAAACTATGGCCGAAGGGGAGCTCGCCCCGGAACAGGAAGATCTGCACACCGATCACAAATAACATGACCAGACAATCGGCGAGGTAGAGAAAATAGCGACCGAAAACACTCATGGTGACATTGATTTTATACCGCAAATCTCGGCGAATAGGGCAGCGGGAGCAACTTTTATCGACGAGCGCCCCGATGGCATAGACGGATTTGGCTCTTCGATAAAATTTGCTATAAGACGCTTACTGTCAACAAATTAAACCCGTTTCGGGTCCAAAATAGACCTGTTTTAGGAGAACACGGGGTGGGATAGTGTCCCTGGAAGTTTGCTTGTTCACCTGGATCTTTACGGGGCATTCAACACCTGAAACACCTCACCATGCTTACGTTGCCACCCCAATCCACGTCCGGTACCCCTTTCCCCTACGTTTTCTTCGGCCTGATGGTGGCCATCCTCACCGGCTTCTCCGCCGGCTGGTTGGCCGGCTACCTCTCACCCCTCTGATCCGCGTTCGCGGGAACCTGGCCGGCGGCTTACCTTACCGGCTATGGATCGCAGAACCTTTTCCCGACAACTGGCTACCGGCCTGGCCCTGCCCCTCCTCCCCGCCCCGACACACCGAACGGGCGGAAAAGCCCCGCGCCCGGAGGCCCCTCCGCGCCTTACAGCGGGGGATACGGTTGGCTTAATCACCCCCGCGAGTTTCATCACCGACGACGGACTACAGCGTGCCGTAACCCAGCTGGAAGGCCTCGGACTGCGCGTCAAGGAGGGACGCTACATTCGCGCCGAGCACGGCTTCGTAGCCGGCACCGACGAGCAGCGACTGGGCGACCTGCACGCCATGTTCGGCGACCGGCAGGTGAAGGCCGTGTGGTGCGCCCGCGGAGGCTACGGCAGCGCCCGGCTGCTTCCGGCATTGAACTTCGGCCTGATCAAGCGCAATCCGAAGATCCTGATCGGCTACAGCGACATTACAGCCTTGCTCATCGCCATCACGCGTGAAACCGGCCTGATCACTTACCACGGTCCGGTGGGCAGCTCCGAGTTTACGGAATTCACGGAGCATCACCTTCGCGCCGCGCTCTTCGCGGGGGAGGAGTGGCAGCCCATTGAGCCGCCGGCGGGGGAGAGCGACCGTTACGTGATCCGGCCCGGTACCGCTACCGGAGAACTGTGGGGCGGGAACCTCAGTCTGCTGGCCGCCCTGGCCGGCACAGGCTACGCCCCGCCCGTAGCGAACAACCTTCTCTTCATCGAGGAGATCGGGGAAAAACCCTACCGCATCGACCGCATGCTCACCCAGCTCAAACAGTCCTGGAAACTGGAGCAGGCCGCGGGCATTTTGCTGGGAACCTTCAGGGACTGTGAGCCCAAGGACGGCGAGAGATCGCTGTCGCTCCGCGATACCCTAACCGAGCAGTTGGCCGGTGTCGGCATCCCCGTCGCGTACGGACTTCCAATCGGCCACATCGATGAAATGTGCACGCTACCGGTGGGCGGAACGGCCACCTTCGATGCCCTGGACTACCGCATCCGGATCACGGAATAGGGCGGCGGCGCGCGGGTGCCGGGGTGGGAACCAGTTGCTCAACGAAGTCTTAAAGTTTGTCTCCTCCGTGAGAAAAATGGGCGGACTTTGTGAATATGCTCGCCGGCGGAGTAGATTGGCGTTTCATCCGCCGGATTGCTCGGCGCTATAACCCAACCTGCTATGACTAAAGCCTTTACCCAATTTTCCTTACTCGCCCTGATCTGCTTGCTGTTGCAGCCCGCAGCGGCCCTGGCCAGCGAAAGCCGGTCGCTCCTACAGGGGGGAATGGATACCATTCTCGTTGATTTCGGAGGGGCCAATACAAGTCCCGCCCCCTGGAACAACATCACCAATACCATGGATGGCAACATCCCGGACCTCATCAATTCTTACGGTTTCCAGACCGGTTACGGATTGATGGTCTACGACGCCTTCAACGGCATCAATACCAACGGAACCCAGTCACCGGGCGAGGACACCAACCTGCCCGCCACCGCCACCGGCGACAGCTTTTTCGGGAACGATGTGGTGTTCAACAACGTCACGGAGCCCACTGCCGGGGTGGAGTTTTACGGGCTGGATCCCGCTATGGACTATACCGTAGACATCTTCGCTTCCCGCGTTGGCGCCACCGATAACCGGGAGACCCGCTACGTGGTAGAAGGATCCACCACGGATACCTCCTACATCAATGTGTCGGATAACACCGACGTGCTGGTGAGCGCGACCGTTCAACCGGAAACGGACGGCACGATCCGCATCAGTCTCGCTCCCGGGCCGAATAATGACAACATGAACGGCTTCTACTACCTGGGTGCCGTGCGCTTCTCTTACACCAGCATCGCTCCGGTAGGGGAGGCATCCCTGTCGCTGATCTCTCCCAATGGAGGGGAATACTGGCAGGTGGGCACTACGCCCTCCATCCGTTGGGAGTCCACGAACGTAGGGCAGGTAACCCTGGAGTATTCGACCGACAACGGCGGAGAATGGATGATGATCGCTACCGCACCCGGCTACGCTAAGTCGTACCTCTGGACCATCCCCGACGAGCCCACGGATTCCGCCCTGGTCCGCATCACCGCCGCCGAAGCGCTCAGCGATACGAGCGATGCGGTCTTTACCATTGCGGAAGACACTTCGGAATGTACCATTGTCGTACTGGGTTCCTCCACCGCGGAAGGAATCGGCGCCAATCCGCGTGACAGTTCGTGGGTCAACCGCTACTCCGACTTCCTGGGCGCTGACAGCCGTTTCGACGTCATCAACCTGGG
>JBGTHX010000005.1:0-6866 GCA_041746055.1 Lewinella sp.
TGTCGGTGCGCGCCAGGGCGCCTTGCAGTGCCTCGCGATCACATTCTGACAGCTCCAAAACAGCGACTCTTCTTCCCATACCAGAAAGATACGGAGTAGAGACTTTTGAATTGGTACTTAGCCTGTAGGGGGTAGTGTATAGTACGACTAACCCCTACAGGCTACCCGCTACAAGCTAACGGAGAATCTGCCCAGTGACCCGCAGCAGCTCGGTCTCTGTATTCTTCAGATCCAGCAGGGCGTTCAGCAGCTGGAATTCCGCGTTGGCGTAGTTGAGCTGAATCTGCCGGTAATCGAAGCTGTTGATGGTGCCGCCGCGGAAGCGTTCCTCTCCGATCTGGAGGTTGCGCTCGGCGTTATCGATGAGGGCCTGGGTAATGCCGATGATCTCGGCCTGGTTCTCGTAGAGGGCCAGGGTGTTGTAGAGGGCCGTGCGCAGTTGCTGCTCGGTAGCCTGATAGTCCAGCTGGGCGGTAATCTCCTGCAGGCGGGCCGACTGCTCGCGCACGCGCCGGTTGCCGCCGTCGAAGATCAGGTAGCTCGCCGTGAAGCCCACGTTGCCGGATAGCGTGCGGGACGCCACGCCGGGAAGGTCCTGCTCGCGGCCGGGCTGATCGCCACCAAATTCAAAGGTCTGGGTACCGGTTTGCACACCTACGTCGTAGCCCACGGCGCCGCCCAAGCCGACGGTGGGCTTGTATTCCGTCTGGATGAGCTGGGTCTGCAGGGCGGCCAGGTCACGGTTGATGAGCAGGTTCTGCAGGTTGCGGTTGGCGGTCACGAGCCGGTCTTCCAGGTCGGCGGGATCGTAGTTGGCGGGGTCGTAGGTGAGGTCGTCGACCAGATCCACCTCCTGATTGATGTTGTCGCGGCCCATCAGCTGCAGCAGGTTGCGGACGGCGTTGCGGTACCCCACCCGCTGGGCGATCAGGGCCGTGGAGTCGGAGAGGTAGGCATCGCGGGCCTGCAGTTCGTCGAAGGTGCCCCCCTGTCCGTACTCCGACCGTACCTGCTGGTAGTTGATGCGGTCGCGGCTCAGGGTGAGCACCCGGGCACGTACGTCTACCTGCTCCCGCTGCACCACGCCGTTGTAGTAGGCATTGATGATGTCCTGTACGGTGTTTTCGAGTTGTAGCTGCAGCTGTCCCGCGCTCAGGTCGGCCAGGGTGGCCAGCCGCTCCTTGTTCACCTCGATGCGCCCCCCGTTGAAGATCACCCAGTTCAGGTTGGCGCTCGGGCCCACCGTATAGCTGATGGTGCGGCTCTGTACTACGATGCTGGCCGGGTTGCTCTGGTTGCGGTAGCCTACCCCGGGGTTGATGCCCAGACTGATCGTCGGATACTTCTGGGTGAGGGCGTAATCGTCGTTGTTGCGGGCTACCTCCAGCTCGTTGCCGGCGATGCGTACCTGGTAGTTGTTCTCCAGTCCCTCCTGGATGGCGTCGCTCAGCGTGAGGCTTTCCTGGGCGAGGACGCAGGTGCCGGGGAAGCCGTAAGGCAGGGGTCCTAGGAAAAAGCAGACTGCGAGGAGCAGGGAAATTTGGTTCATGCCGGGGAGCTTGAGGCCACAAAATAGTACCTTTCCCGTGGTGAGCCTGCGACTCGATCCCCAGCGCCCGACGAGTCCCTGGGCCGCGGCACCCCTGCTGCTACCCGTACTCGCCCTCGCGGCCGGTATCGCGCTTTCGGCCGTCCTGGACTATCGCTTCGCCAATGCGTTCGGAATTCCCGGGCTCGTAGCCCTCGCGTTGGGGGTGGCCCTGCTCCTGCGGCCCCGCCTGCACCCCCGCTACGCCCGCCTGTCCACGCTGCTGCTCCTGCTGTCCCTGTTCGGCTTCGGGGGCTGGTACACGGCCCAGCGCCACCCCCTCAACGCCCCCGACCACTTCAGCTACCGCTACGAGACGGGCGACGACTTGACCGGCACCGTCGAAGCGGTCCGGCCCGGCAACAGCCGGACGGCCGTGGAAATAGCGGTGGATGGTCTCCTGCGCGACACCGTCGCGGTCGGCGCTACCGGTCGCCTGCTCCTCTACCTCGACGGTGACGCTCCCCTCCACCCCGGCGACCGCCTGATCGCAACCGCCGAGCCGGGTCGCGTGCCCCCGCCCCTGAACCCCGGGGTCTTCGACTACGCGGCCTACCTGGGCAGCCAGTCGATCTACCACCGCGCCTACGCCGACGCCGGGGAGTGGACCTCCCTGTCGGCCCCGGGGAGGCCATCCCTCACCGTGATCGGGGACCGGTCGCGCGCGGCCTGGTTCGGCAGCTTGCAGCCCTTCCTCTCCGGTGACGACCTGGCCGTAGCGGCGGCCCTCATCATGGGCAAACGCGACCTGCTGGGGACGGAGGTGCGCTCGGCCTACGCCGATACGGGGGCCATCCATGTGCTGGCGGTATCGGGGCTCCACGTGGGGATCCTGGCGCTGCTGGTGTTCCAGTTGCTGCGGTGGGTACTGCCCGCGGGGCGCGGCTGGATCGGGTTGCGGACGGTGCTGACCGTCCTCGCGGTGTGGTACTTCGCCCTGGTGACCGGCCTCAGCGCCTCGGTGCAGCGGGCGGCCGTGATGGTCACCGTGGTACTCCTGGGCCGGGCCCTCAACCGCAATACCGGCATCTTCAACCTGCTGGCGATCGCCGCGCTGCTGATGCTGGTGGCCGAGCCCAAGCAACTGTTCCAGGTGGGTTTCCAGTTGTCCTTCGCGGCGGTGACGGGCATTGCGCTTTTCGCCCGCGCCCTCCAGCGGTGGGTGTATCTGCCGGGCGTCCTGGCACGGGGTTGGGAGGCGATCAGCGTGTCGACCGCGGCGCAATTGGGCACGCTGCCGCTTTCGCTCTACTATTTCGGGCAGTTTCCGGTGTACTTCCTGCTCAGCGGCACCCTGGTGATCGTCTTCGCCTATCTGGTACTCGGCCTGGGGCTGCTGCACGGCTTCCTGGCGGCAGTGGGGCTGTCGGGGGCGTGGCTGTGGCCTACCGGCACGCTGTTGCAGCTGACCGTGAGCGCGCAGAACTGCTTCATCTTCCTGTGCCGGCAGTTGCCGGGGGCAACGCTCCAGCTCACGTCCTTCGGGCTGCTGTCGGCCCTGGGACTGGCCGGACTCATCGCTTGCCTGGCCTACCTGGCCTTCCGCCCGAGCCACCGGGGGCGCTGGATGGCGCTCGGACTGGCCGGCCTGCTGGGACTGTACTGGATCTTCCGGCCGGTGGTGGTGCCCGAGCCGCGGCAGTTCACCATTTTTCACCTGCCGCGCGCCAGCCTCATCGATGTGTACGACGGACGGCGCGGCACGGTCATCGGCGACAGCCTCGACCCCGGGCAACTGGATTACCAGGTGGTACCCCTCCGGCGACAGCTGGGCGTGGCCTTCGACGCTCCCCTGCCCTTCCGGGCGGATACCAGTACGGGACCCGCTGCGGTCGCCTATCCGCTCCTGCGGTTGCTGGACCGGCGGGTGCTGGTGCTGGACGGAGCTGTTGAATATGCCCCCGGTAGCTGGCCGGAGGCAGACCTGGTGCTGGTGCGCCATGGCTACCGGCCGGAGCACCTGGCGAAAGAACTCACTCACCTACCCATCGTGGTCGACGGCTCCAACCCACCCTACCGGGTGCGGGAATGGCGGAAACGCTACCCGGAGGTACACGTCACGGCGGAGGACGGAGCCTACCGCTACGTGGGGGGGGCTAGAGGGTCATGACCTCCCGTTCCTTATTCTCGACGATCTCTTCCACCCGTTTGGTGTACTTGTCGGTCCAGCCCTGGACATCCTCCTCCTTCCGCTTTCCGGCGTCTTCGGGATAGCCATTCTTGACCTCCTTTTTGATCTGCTCCATAGCATCGCGGCGGGCGTTGCGGATGGAGATTTTGGCTTCTTCCCCTTCCGCCTTCACCACTTTGGCCAGCTGGCGGCGGCGCTCCTCGGTGAGGGGCGGGATATTAATGCGGATGAGCTGCCCGTCATTTTGCGGCGTTACTCCGAGATTGGCCTCGAAGATGGCCTTCTCGATATTGGGCAGGTTGCTCTTGTCGAAGGGCTGGATGGTGATGGTGCGGGAGTCGGCGGTGCTGACGTTGGCCGTTTGATTGATGGGCGTGGGGCTGCCGTAGTAGTTGACCATGACGCCGTGGAGCATGGCCGGGCTGGCCTTACCGGTACGCACCTTGACGAGTTCGCGTTCCAGGTGCTCGACGGATTCCTCCATGAGCATCTTCGATTCTTCCAACTGGTCGCTTAACAGGTCTTCCATTACGAATGTATTTTGGGCAAAAGTAAGTAATCACTACGGTGCGCTCAGTTCCGGCGCCCCGTATAGCGCAGGATGAGCCAGAAGAGGATGGCCAGGGCCGACAGCGCGGCCACCACGTAAGTCATCGCCGCCCACCAGAGAGCATCCTTTGCTCCCGCGTGCAATTCTCCGGTGGCGGTACCGCTCTCCTCCAGCCACCGCAGGGCGCGGTTGCTGGCGTCGAACTCCACGGGCAGCGTCATGAGGCTGAACAGGGTGGTGACGCCGAAGACGCAGATCGTGACCAGCAATAAGGTATCCCCGAAACCGCCGGCGATGCCCGCCACGGCCAGCATCAGCAGGATGCTCTGGAATTTAGAGGCGACCTGTACCACCGGCACCATCTTGCTGCGGAACTGCAGCCAGGCGTAGCCCTTCGCGTGCTGCACGGCGTGGCCGCACTCGTGGCTGGCCACGGCGGCCGCGGCTACGTTCCGCCCCTCGAAGACCTCGGGGCTAAGGCTCACCGTCTTGGTGGATGGATTATAGTGGTCGTTGAGGGTGCCCTGTCCGGCTACGATCTGCACGTCGCGGATCCCGTAGAAGTCCAGCATCCTGCGCGCCACCTGGGCACCGCTGAGGCCGCTGGGCATCGGTACCTGGCTGTAGTGGGTAAACTTGCTCTTGAGGCGGCTGCTGATGAGTCCGCCGATGCCCGCAAAGACGAGGGTGATGATGAGGTAAATACCGTAACCGCCGCTGAACATGATATCGCTGGATTAGGACCGGAGTGGCTGCAGCTTTTCCTTACCGAAGTAAGCGTGCAGCACCTCCGGTAATAGAATACCGGCGTCGGTCTGCTTGTTCTCCAGCAGGGCGGCAATGATGCGCGGCAGCGCCAGGGCACTGCCGTTGAGGGTGTGCAGCAGTTCGGTGCCGCGTTCGGTGCGGTAGCGCAGCTTGAGGCGGTTGCTCTGGTAGGTCTCGAAGTTGGAGACCGAGCTCACTTCCAGCCAGCGCTCCTGGGCGGCACTCCAGACCTCGAAGTCGAAGGTCATGGCCGAGGTGAAGCCCATATCGCCGCCGCAGAGGCGCAGTATGCGGAAGGGCAGCTCCAGCTCGGTGAGCAGGCCGGCGACGTGGTCGACCATCTCATCCAGTTTGGTGTAGCTCTCCTCCGGCAGGGCGAGTTGTACGATTTCCACCTTGTCGAACTGGTGGACGCGGTTGAGGCCCCGGACGTGGGCCCCGTAGCTGCCGGCCTCGCGGCGGAAGCAGGGCGTGTAGCCGGTCATCTTTACGGGCAACTGGGCGGGCTCGAGCAGTTCGCCGCGGTAGAGGTTCGTAAGGGGTACCTCGGCCGTGGGGATGAGGTAGAGGTCGTCGGCCTGGACGTAATACATCTGCCCCTCCTTATCGGGCAGCTGCCCGGTGGCGCGGGCGGTGTCTTCGTTCACCAGCAGCGGCGGGGCGTACTCGGTATAGCCGGCGGCGGTGTTGCGGTCCAGGAAGAAATTGACCAGCGCACGCTGTAGCCGGGCACCCTGTCCGGTGAAGACGGGAAAGCCGCTGCCGGTGGTACGCACGCCCAGTTCCAGGTCGAAGATGCCGTAGGTATCGGCCAACTCCCAGTGGGGTTTGGCGCCTGCGGCCAGGCGGGGCAGCTCCCCGTCGTAGGGGCGGTACACCTCGTTGTCGTCGGGGGTGGCCCCGGCGGGGACCAGGTGATAGGGTACGTTGGGGAGCTGCAGCAGCTCCTCTTCCAGCTCCCCCTTCACCGTTTCCAGTTCCGTTTCCAGGGGGCCGGTCTGCTCCTTGATGTCGCTGACGCGCTGCCGCTTCGCGTTGGCCTCGTCCTTCTTGCCGTTCTTAAATAGGTCGCCGATCTCCTTGGAGAGGCTGTTGCGCTCTGCCAGCAGGTTTTCGGTCTCGGACTGCAGTTCCTTGCGGCGGTCGTCGAGGCCGATGATGCGGTCGACGGCGGGGGCGGCGTCAAGCTGCCGCTTGCGGAGCCCCTCGAGTACGCGGTCGCGCTCCTGGCGCAGGATATTTACCTGTAGCATGGGTAGTGTGGATTTGGTGGGGCAAAGGTAAATGAACCGGGAGGGAACCGCTGGCTCCCGTATAAAGTCAATATCCCGGGGGACTACGAACCTTTATGTGTGGTTGGTTGTATAAAGTTGCGAATCTATTTCCACCTTTCACCCAGCTTTCGAAATTTGGTTGTAGTTTTGCGCAGCAAGCGATTCCGCGCGTAGACTCCGGAAGCGGCATATCTGCCCTCCCCCGCCAGTCGAAAATCACTTTTCCCGAATACCGGCCACCTATCACGCTTCCGCTCGGGAAGCCGGCCTGCAATCATCGGTTCTACCCATTTCCCCTTTACGTACCATACCAATAGATGTTTAGCATAGCGCAATTACAGGGCATGCTGGTCCCCGAACTCCGGGACTACGCTGAAAAACTAGGCCTTAAGTCTTATAAGAAGCTCAATAAGCAAGACCTGATCCTCGGTCTGCTCGAACAGCAGGCCGTCAAGGGTACTGGTGATGCCAGCGAACCCCCCACCGCCTCCGATACCGACCGGGTGCCCAATCGCCGCGCCGCCGCCGCAGCTTCCCGCGCCAACGCAGAGAGTG
>JBGTHX010000006.1:0-5590 GCA_041746055.1 Lewinella sp.
GGCGGCGGGGGCAGCCACGGATGCAGAGGGCTACACCTACTTCGCGGTGAGCCGGGCCGAGGCGGGCGGCATCGTAAGCGTGCGCAGCCCCGAGGGGGAATGGGCCGCCCTAGGGCAGGACTGCGGCCTCAACCTGGCCTACGATATCGCCGTGGACGCGGAGGGATACATCTGGGTGATCCACCGCTCCGAGACCGACGGCGGCATCACCGTGATCGACCCCAACGGCACGCCGATGGACCCCAGCGACGACCGCTGCCGGACGATCCAGAGCAACGCCCAGAATGCCCTGCCCAACAACCAGACGCGCAGCATCGCCGTGGACCTCGGCGGCACCGTGTGGGTGGGTACCACCCAGGGGATCGTCGCATTCAGCTGTGATTCGCGCGTATTCGAGGATTGCCCGGGCAGTCGGCCCGCTGCCACGGCCGAGGATGGCTTCGGGGGTTATCTGCTGGAAACGGAGGAGGTCCGCACCATTGCCGTGGACGGCGCCAACCGCAAGTGGGTCGGCACCAACGGCGGGGCTTTCCTGCTCTCGGAAAACGGCCTGGAGGAATTGCTGCGCTTCGACCGGGGCAACAGCCCCCTGCTCGATGACGTGGTGAAGACCATCGCGATCGACCCCGTATCCGGTACGGTCTACTTCGGGACAGAACTGGGCATCATCAGCTACCGCGGAGACGCTACCGGGGCGGCCTCCGAGGGACAGTTCGTGGAGGAATTGGAGGTATTCCCCAACCCCGTGGAGCCGGGCTACGACGGCCCCGTGGCGGTCCGGGGGCTGGCGCGCAACGCGCGGGTCAAGATCACTGACCTGAGCGGGAAGCTGGTGTACGAAGGACTCTCCGCCGGCGGGCAATTCACCTGGTCCGGCACCGATTACAACGGGCGGCGGGTGACCAGCGGCGTATACCTCGTGTTTGCCGTGAGCAACCAGCAGTTCGCGCTGGAGAACCCCGGTAGTGCCGTGGCCAAGATCGTGTTCCTGCGGTAAGTATGGCGGGCCCGGTGCTATCTTCGGCACCGTGATCCCCGACTTCCACTACCGCGCCGACCATCCCGCTCCGGGTACCACCCGGCTGCTGCACTTCCTGTTCTACTTCGGAGCCCTGCTGCTGCTCGTGGCCGGCGTCCATTCCCTCTATCTCTACTTCACCCTCTGGACCGGCGGCGACGACAACAGCCACGTCTGGCAACTGGTGCTGGGTATGGTCTATCTGATTGGTGGACTGGTGGTGGCGTACAGCACCTACCACCACGCAGACGGGGAGGCGCCTCCACCGGATCGCTACGTGGACGTCAAAGGGGGCGTGATGACTTACGAGCTGGACCAACTTAACGGGAAGCAGCGCCTGCCGCTCGCGGAACTGACCGCCGCTACGCGGCCTTCGGTACGGGATATGATCCTTGAATTCCGGGACGGCCGCCAGGTAGTGCTGCCTATCTACCTCATTGACGAGGAGGACAAGCAGGCCGAACTCGAGGCCCTGCTGAAGCGGCAGGCTACGACCTGATCAGACCTTGTTGGCCAGCTGTCCACAGGCGGCATCAATATCCTTGCCCCGGCTGCGGCGCACGGTGACCATCACCCCGCGATCGCGGAGGTAAGTGGCGAAGTCGTCGATGCGGTGCTCGCTCGATTTGCGGAAGGGGGCATTATCGATCGGGTTGTACTCGATGATGTTGACCATCGAGGGAACGCGGCGGCAAATGCGGTACAGCCGCTCGGCGTCCTCCAGCGTATCGTTGAAATCCTGGAAGGTGATGTATTCGAAGCCGATGCGCTTGTTGGTCTTCTCGTAGAAATATTCGAGGCTTTCGATGATGGTCTCCAGGTTATTGGACTCATTGATCGGCATGATCTCGTTGCGCTTCGCGTCGTCGGCGGCGTGGAGGCTAAGGGCGAGGTTGACCTTGGTGTCTTCATCGGCCAGTTTCCGGATCATTTTCGCGATGCCGGCGGTGGAGACCGTAAGGCGACGCGGGGCCATGTTCAGGCCGGTGTGGCTAGTGATACGGTCGATACTGTCCACTACCTCGCGGAAGGCCAGGAGCGGTTCGCCCATACCCATGTACACGATATTGGTCAGCGGTTTGCCGTAGGCCTCCAGGCACTGTGCGTTGACGAGGTAGACCTGGTCGTAGATCTCGGCGGCCGTAAGGTTACGCATCCGCTTCATGCGGCCCGTGGCGCAGAAACTGCAGGTGAGGCTGCAGCCCACCTGGCTGGAAACGCAGACCGTGAAGCGGTCATCGGCCTCGACCGGGATGAGCACCGACTCGATCAGGTGGCCGTCGTGCAGCCGGAACCGGCTCTTGAGGGTGCCGTCGGCACTGCGCTGGAAGCGGTCCAGGCTAAGGACGGGGAAGTCATAATTCGCCTTTAGCTGCTCCCGCAATGCGAGTGACAAATTGGTCATCTCATCGAAGCTACGTGCTCCCTTTTGCCACAGCCATTCGTACACTTGTTTGGCACGGAACTTCTTCTCCCCGGCCAGGATCAGGTCTGAGGTCAGGGCATCCAGACTGAGGGAGCGGATATCGGTACGGGTGGTGGTCGTAGGGGCCATGCGTGAGCAACGCCTGACCGGCGGGCCTGGTTGAAGTTCCAACCATGCCACCCCTGATACGTTACTATTCACCGGCCCCGCTGCCGTTTTGAACCGATCTATGAACCTTCCGCCTAACCATCTGGAACTTTACGAGCAGGCGCTCCGCTACGATAAGGTGGGGGATCCGTACACGGCCGTAAAGTTGCTCAAGAAGGTCACCAAGCTGGTGCCCGACTGGGCCGACGCCTTCCGGCAGCTCGGACGGATCTATAGCCGGCGCAAGGAGTGGAAGCCCGCTTTTCATTACTGGAGCAAGACCGTGGCCCTCGACGCCGACGACCGCGACGCCTGGTGGCAACTCGGCCTGGCCGCCGTGCCCCTCAAGCGGATGCGGATTGCCACCACGGTGTGGGCCAAATTCGGCTTCGACCAACTAGACCACAGCCAGCCCCTGGGGCTGCAACTCAAGCTGACGGACGGCTACGAGATCCTCTGGATGCAGCCCCTCGACGCCGCCCGCGGCCGCGTGGTCAGCATTCCCCATCCCGGCAGCGGGATGCGGTACCGCGACCTGATGCTCTACGACCGGCGCGGGCAGCAGGGGTTCAACGTGATCGCCCGGCGACGGGTGCCGATCTACGATTCCATCACGCGGGTCAAGGCCTCCCCTTACCAGACCTTCAGCTGTCTGCTGCACACCAGCGACGCGGCACGCATCCGGCAACTGGAGCAGTTATGCTACGATGCCGGACTGGGATTCGAGGTGTGGAGTAATGCCACGCGGGCCGTACAGCGCGACCGGGCCAAGGCCAGCGACGACGAGCGCCGCGCTTTTCCTGAATACTACAGCGACCTGCTGCCGCGCCCCGAGAACGGGACGGCCCTGGTAGCGATCGCCGCCATCCATCCCGCCGAAGTGGATCGGACGCTCAACGACTGGCAGATTATATCACTGCAGCAGTATTCCGACCTGCGGGGCTACTGAGGTGCTCCATCAGCGCGATCATTTCCGACAGGCCGCCCACCTTCTGCGTGCGCGGGTAGGGCAGGAGATCGTGCAACGAAGCCTGGTAGCCGGAGAGCAGCAGCTGGCTGTCGGGACAACTGGTTATGACTTCCCGGATCAGGTCCTCGACGGGCCGGGCCACGTAGGAACTGGACAGGATCGTAAAGAGGTAGTCGACCCGCTGCACCCGGTTGAAGTCATTAAGGTCCGTAGCGGTAAGCCCGGAGCCCAGGTAATAGACGGGGAAGCCACGTTTCCGCAGCAGGTACTGGACAAATAGCGTACTGAGCTCCTGCCGCTCGCCTTCCGGTAAAAAAAGGGCGAAAGAGGGGAGGTCGGATTCCAGGTCGTGGGGCAGGTAGTCGGTAGCGGCCAGCAACTTCTGGCGGATGATGCCGGCGATCACGGTTTCCTGTACCGCCCGCACCGAGCCGGTGAAGAACAGCAGGCCCAGCTTTTCGAGCATCGGATAGATCACCTCCAGCATAGTCTCCTCGAAGCCCCGCTGTACGATGTGGGTGTCGAGGATGAGTCCGAAGCGTGCAATATCCAACTCTACGGCGCAGAGGGTGAGGGCGTCGAGCTCGGTATCGTCACTAATATTGAGGGAGGTGATCTCCGCCACTTCGCGCCGGCGCTCGGCGGCGGACAGCCCGGCGATCTTACTGATGCGGTATCCGTGGCGGTTGAGGAGGGCTACGTTGTAGAGTTCCCGGAGGTCGGCCTCGAGGTAGTAGCGGACATTATTCTGGTCGCGCCTGGGCTCGATCAGCCCGTACCGGTTCTCCCAGGCACGCAGGGTGTGCGCCCGGATGCCGGTGATTTTTTCCACGTCGCTGATGGTGTAAACGACCAAGGTGAGGGGCTGATAGGGTGAAGGAGAAGTGATCGGGGGACTAACGCCACCCCAAAAGAATGGTTCAGGAGGCTGTACGACGGAACGTTCGGTGCCTTTGTGGTATTTTTCCCGACGGAACCCAGCCAATATGCGACTACCTCTACTCCTTTCTTTTCTTCTGCTCTTCGCCGGCCTTGCCGCCCAGGACTGCTCCTACCAGCTGCGGCTCGCCGACGCAGGCGGCGGCGGCTGGAACGGCGGCCGCGTGTCGGTCACCGTGGGTGACGTGACCCAGTTCTACACCCTGGACGGCGGTGAGGACGACGGCTCCCAGCGCGATTTTTACTTTCCCGTAGCTAACGGCGCCGAGGTAAGCCTGGGCTACCAGGCAGGGGCCTTCCCCGACGAGGTGTCCTTCTCCGTACTGGACAACAACGACAGCCTTCTCTATTCCGTACAGTCCCCGGTCACGGACCCCCTGCTGACCACCTTCACGGCCAGCTGTCAGGACTGCGCCCCACCGCCCTTCTCCTCCATCGAGCTGTACCGGGTACGCTACAATTCCGTGGACATACGCTTCCGCTCCACCCCCGGCAATCCCACCTACGTCGTCCTCTACGGCGTCGAGGGCGTGGACCCCGACTCGGAGGCCGTGACCCGCGTCACCAGCCAGGACACCATGCTGCGCATCTCCGGACTGTCGCCGCTCACGAGCTATGACTTTTACGTAGTGACGGAGTGTACCGAGCCGGATACCACCAGCGCCCGCCGTGGCCCCTTCCGCATCATAACCCAGCGGCAGAAGGACATCGGCGTCACCGTACTCCGGCAACCCACCAGCGGCTGCCAGCGCGACGGCACCGACAGCATCACGGTAGGGATCACCAACTTCGGGGGCGAAGCCCAGCAGTTCATCCGCCTCGACTTTACCGTCAACGGGGAGCCGGGCGGCGTCTCATTCCCCAATGACGGCATCTTTACCGGGGTGCTCGGGGTCGACAGCACCGAATACTTCACCTTCGACACCCAGGTGGACCTCAGCGCGCCGGGCTACTACGAGATCCGGGCGTTCACCATGCTGGAAGGCGACGAGGTGCCCGGAAATAACGCCTTCACCGCAGGCGTGGTGACCTATCCGGTCATCTCCGAATTCCCCTATGTGGAAACCTTCGAGACCGACAACGGCTTCTG
>JBGTHX010000007.1:0-2559 GCA_041746055.1 Lewinella sp.
CGTCGTCCCCAATCAAACCACCTTGAGCGCCTTAATTGATTGAGGCGCTTTTTTCCGCACCACCGGCCCGTGCTGTTACTACAACATCCCTTGGTCACGACGACGCGTGAGTAGAGTGCTCTCGAGCCTGCCGGACCACCCTTGAGGAGGTTAGGCGAATGAGTCGCTGCAGGAATTTGCACCTTCGCGTAGGAACATCGCTGTTTTTGGCCGCGCTGGCGCTAGGAGGCGGGGCTACGGCCGCCGAGAGCCAGATTCCACCAGCCAAAAGAAAGATCACACCCAAGATAAAGGTTCCCATTCCGCTCGAGGAGCAGCTCTCGTCGGGCGGCATGAACGCCGCTTTCGGGCCGGACATGGCGATCTCGTCGGAGGGAGAAGCGAAGCGTGGGGGGCATGATCGCGGGCGGGGTGGAAACACCTTCGTCAATGACCCGTGTCTCGACCCTGCGCCGGGGGAAGTATTCCCGGCGAACTTCTTCCGAACGGTGCAAAGCGAGACCGAGATTGCCGTCCTAAATACTAGAGGGTCGATGGGCAAGAAGATGGTGGCAGGGTACAACGACTCGTTCGGCTTCTACAACAACACGCAAGGCCTGAGCGGGTTTGCGTATTCCGTGGATGGCGGTAACAAATGGATCGATGGCGGCGGTCTACCACCCGTCGTCCGCAGTGGCGCGCCGGCGGGCACGCCTGGGTCTGACGCCTACTTCGGCGATCCCGTCGTCGTCGTCCACCAAGCGACCCAAACCTTCTTCTATTCCTCCATCTACATGAACCCCGCAGGCCAGTTCACCCTCAGCGTGAACCGCGGGAGTTTCCAGAACGCACCTCCGCAAGGTGTCGAAAGCATCTCGAACACCCGCTGCGCCAACGATCCCACCGAGTTCGGTGTTCCGGACCCACCCCCTCCGAACCAGGACGAGCGGATCATCTGGGAGCTACCGGTCGAGGCAGTGCTTCAAGGCTTCATAAGATGTTCACCGGACCCATTGATCGGTTGTGACTTCCTCGACAAGGAATGGCTCTACGTCGACCAGAACACCGGTATCCTCTACCTGACCTACACCCGCTTCGGGTTCGACGGCACGACGCCCATCGAGCTGGTGCGGTCGTTCGATGGCGGTCGTACCTGGACCCCCCCGTCGATCATCGTGCCCAACCTGATAGATACGTTTAACCAGGCCACGCAGGCGTTCACCACTCCGACTGGCCGGGTGATCGTGACCTGGCACGCACGCACTTTCCCCGAGCCAGATTTCATCGAAACTGAGCAGCGTATCGAGATCGCCTTCTCGGACAACTGCAGCACGCCAACTGGCGCTTGCACCTTCGGCCCGCCGGTGGTCGTGTCGGTCGTCAACCCCCAGGGTGAACCCCCAGGGTACAACCGAGCCCGTCCAACGATCCTCAACGCGCCATATATCTTCGTCGACCGTGGGTCAGACGACGGCGTCTTCACGGCACAGGAGAGGGCTCAGCCCGGCTTCGGCAACGTTTACATCGCCTATTTCAGCGGCAAGAGGCCCTTCGGATCCATTATTAGGGCGGCTGACATCTTCCTCAGCACCTCCACCAATAACGGCACGAGTTTCGGGCCGCCGGTGAAGGTGAACGACGACAACACCAACACCGTCCACGTATTCCCCAGCGTGCAGGCCAACAAGCACGGCGACGTCTACGTGGCCTGGATCGACCGCAGGCAGGATCCGCCTGTTCCGGCTGACCCTACGACGACCCCTCCTACACCCGCGAGCGGTAACGTCTTCAACGACACCTATGCTGCGGTGTCCAAGAATTTCGGAGCCAGCTTCGGCCACAATAAGCTGCAGACCACGGTATCCACCACCTGGTTTACCCGGGAAGATGCGCGACCTGATTACGGTGACTACAACTCGAGCGAGCTGCTCGGCTTCAACCAGTTCGTCACCATCTGGGCTGATGGGCGATTCCCAGTTGGAACCGGCGTGATCACTCCGGCAGGTAATACGCGATCATTGGGGACACCGGACGTAATCTTCACCATTGCCCAAGGGTTGGGCATAGGTGGAGGTGGTTCAGAGTAGCCATTAGGTGGCAATTGTTGGGCGCCGGCCGGGACCTTCCCGGCCGGCGTCCTATTTTTCCCCCCGTCCCCCTCTCAAGATCCATGCGACTAGCTCGGCGTGCCGGGTACAGCCTCATAGAGGTCATCGTAGTGCTGGTCCTCTTGGCGATTGCAGCCGCGGTCGTCGCCCCCAGCCTGATTTCTTCGCGTTCGGAGTCGTCCTCCGAACTGATCCGAGTGGTGGGCGGGGCTCGCGAAGCGGCCATCCGTCGCGGGGAAACGGTACAGCTGCGAATCGATCAGTCCGGTGCCTGGCAGGCCGTGGCGGGAGCTACACCCCAGGGCGGGATCTTGATGTCGGGCCAGCTTATCGACGCGCCGGCCCAGCGCATAGCGTTGGTCTTCTCCCCCCTCGGCACTTGCGGGCCCCCGGCCGAGAGCGCACCCGTCGTGGCTTTCGATCCACTGACCTGCGAGGTGGCGTCGCCATGAGGCGGAGGGCCGGGTTTACC
>JBGTHX010000008.1:0-5324 GCA_041746055.1 Lewinella sp.
TTGTCGCTGAATTCCTCGAGGATGAGGCGGTGGTTGAAGCGTGCGGCGAGGAGACGGGCCAGGGTGGTCTTCCCGGCTCCGATATTGCCCTCTACCACCACGAAGGGATGCAAAGTCATAACTACATTTGGGAGTGGCAAAACTAACCCTAAGTACCGGAAGCAACCTGGGCGACCGCGCCGCGGCCCTCCACCGCGCGGCCGCAGAAGTGGAAAAACGGCTGGGGCGCGTAGTATACCGAAGCGCGGTCGGGGAGACGGCCGCCTGGGGACTCCACGAACAACCCGATTTCCTCAACCAGGTCCTGATACTTGAAGTAGACGCGGTGATCCACGGCCCCGGGATCGGAACGGAGCTGCACCGGATACTGGACGTGACCCAGGCTATCGAGCGGGAGATGGGGCGCCGCCGTGAGCTGCACTGGGGCCCGCGTTCCATCGACATCGACCTCATCTTCCTCGAAGACCTGCGGTACGAGGACCACCGCGTGAGCCTGCCCCACCCCTGGTGGCGATTACGCCCCTTCGTTACCGGAATGTTGCCGGCGGAAAGCCGATGGTCACGGCTGTGTTCTCGATGAGGCTGAGTTCGGGCAGGTCCCCCGCTGTGTAACGGGCCGGCAGCACGTCGATGTCCCGGTCGGGGCCGTCCACGCCGTAGTTGACGTAATCCTGGATGAGCACCCCCTCCACGCGCCGTTGATTAACGGCCTTGCGGAAGCGAATGCCGCCGCCATCTTCCTCGAAGGTGTAGGCGAGATAATCCAGGGCCCCGGTCCGCCGGTTGAAGAAGTAGTGGTACACATCATCGTAATCGCGGCCACCGCCGTCCGCGTCGAAGGTCACCCGCACCCGGTCGTACCCTTCCCCGTCGATACTCACGGTGTCCAGCAGTTCGGTGTTCACCGCGGGATCGTACAGGCCGTAGGGCAGCATGAAAAAGTACCGCACGGAATTCACCGAGGAGGCATAGGCCGCACTGTCCTTGGCCGTGAGCCGGGCCGTATCCCCGCCGACCAGCCGTTCCAGCCCCTCATTGGTGAGGATATCGGTGATCTCCCGGCCCAGGCTATCGGTGAACCTCCGGAAGTAGGCATAGCGGCCGTGGTCATTCAGCACCGCGTAGTCGCGATCCCGAAAACTGAACTCCAGTCTTACACTGTCGAAGCCTTCCATCCCGTGGGCTGCCACGGCACGCGCCAGTACCGCCTCGGCTCCCGTAGGCGCGGTTTGCTCTTCGGAGTCGGGGGCGGGGGCGCAGGTGCTGAGTAAAAGGAGCAGCAGCAGGACTATGCCCGCCGGCCGTTTACCTTTGGGCACCACGCACGTTAGAAAATACATGAGCAGACTGTTTTGGCTATTGGTGTTGCCGCTGGTCCTTTGCACCTGCGGGTCCGCCCAAGATAAGGTGGACCCCGCAGACGGCGAGCGACACGTCACGGAGCGGGAGCGCATCTTCAACGGTGCCTACGAGACGCTGGACGCGGCCGTGATGGACCGCCTGCTGGACACCGGCTACATGGTCAGCTACCAGGGTAAGGAGCCGGAGAGGGGCCGCGAGCAATTCATCGGCGAACTCGGGCAGCTGCGACTGGTGTTTCCGAAACTGCGCATCGCGATCGACAGCACCCAAATTATCCCCTACGACGACCTATACATCGTACAGGGCATCCGCACTTTCCACTGGGAGACCGGAGAGGGGCCCGGTACGTACCGGGAACGCTTCACCAACCGTTGGCGGGACGCGGGGGGTGAATGGCGGCTCTTCCGTACCAGCCTGCAACCCCTCCCCTGACGTGGTGTGCCTGTTGCAGCCCGATCCGGTGGAATGGCCCCGCTTGCTCCGGGAAGGGACCTTTCGCGGCCTCCCGATCGCTTCGGAGGCCCTGCCTTCCCGCAACCTGGTGGAGCAGTACCTTCTCGGCGTGGTGGATGCACCACTCGGCTACAAATACGGGACGCCCTTCCTTATCGTGTGGGAGGCCGAAGGGCTGATCGTGGGAAATATCGGCGGGAAGGGCCTGCTGCCAGACGAAGACGAGGTGGAGCTGGGGTACCAGACCGCCCCGGCTTACGAGGGACGGGGAATCATGACTGCGGCCCTGGGCGCCATGCAGTTGATGGCCCGACAGGATGGCCTCGGGCTCCTGGCGCACGTCGAACGCGACAATCAAGCCTCCAGACGGGTGCTGGAAAAGGCGGGCTTTACCTGCGAAGCGCTGGTGCGGCTTCCGGCCAGTCTGCTGCTGGAGCGCTGGTCCTGGTCATCTGATCAGCACTAATCCCCCCTTGAAGGCTTCCGGATTACCCTCGGCGTTGGTAAAGATGACATCCCAGAGGTAACCGCCGGCCGGGCTGTTGCTGCCCTGGTAGGTACCGTCCCACCCCGATTCGAAATCCTCGGTGATGAAGATCATCTCCCCCCAGCGGTTCCAGATACGCAGCTGGTAGTCGGTGGCACCCTGCCAAACGCCCTTCGGCCGCCACTCATCGTTAAGGCCATCGCCGTTGGGGGTGAAGGCATTGGGGGCATTGAAGGTGTTGCGGAGGTAAAGGCGAATATCCTTGGTGATCGTGTCGAGGCACCCACTGGAGTGGGAGACGTACTGGGTGACGGAAAGGGTGGTGGTGTCCCGCAAGCGATAAGTAAAGTCAGGTCCCGGCGCGCTGAATATCGCCTCTCCCGTGCCGTCGGAGATGACGTAACGCTGGGTCTGGGATCCGAGGCTGCGGTCCAGAATATCTACGTCGGGAAAGATATTTGAGGGTTGCTCGGGAAAGAAATCAAAGTCGGCCACGGGAGATTCCCGCACGTCCACGAGGCGGCGGAAGGTGCTGTCCACGAAGCAGCCGAGGGGTGAGGTAATTCCGAGGTACACGTCATACACACCCATTTCCTCGTACACGTGGACGGGATCGCGATCCGTCGAAGTCCCGCCGTCCCCAAAGCGCCACTCGAATTCGTAGTTATCATCGATGGGGTTCGACCGGTTGAAGAACTGATTGCGGTAGGGCTGGCAACCAAAGGCGTCCTGGGGCTCAAGAATGATGGTGCGCGGGGCGGGAAAATATTCCACTTGCCGTACGGCTTCGTTGACGCAGCCGTTTTCGTCCGTAATGGTGAGGCGGGTGTCGAAGTTACCGGGCGCGAGATACTGGTGGGTGGGATTGCGCTGTCCGTTGGAGGGGGTATTGTCGCCAAAGGACCACTCGTAGTCGGTGATCGCCTGGCCGCCCGCGGTGGTGGAAAGGTTGGAAAACACGATCGGCTCCGGATCGCACACCACTTCCGTGGTGGTGAATTCGGCCTCCAGCTCGGGGAACACGCCGAGCAGGAAGATCGCCGTGTCCTTGCAGTTGTCGGCGAAGGACTCCCGGTTCAGCAGCATTATCCCTTCGTAGGTACCGACCTCATTGATATTGGTAGTGAAATCACGGGTGTTGCCGGTAATGAGGTTGCCTCCGGGACCGACCAGCTCCCAGTCGTAACTCGTGATCGAGGTGATGCGCGTACTCTCGTTGAAGATGGTATTCGGGCCCGGCCCGCACTGCCGGATAAAGAAGCGCCCCTGCTCGTCGATCTCCGTTTCCAGGAGGTCGGCAGCCACGGTATTACCGCAGCGGCTGACGTTCAACTGGAATTCCCGTTTGGTCTCGCTCAGCAGGACCGGATTGGGTCCACGGCTCCATTCCTCTACGCAGACCCCGAGCACGTGGGTACCGGGATAGATCGGCAGGCCTGAGAGCTCACCGGTGATGCTATCGATCTCCAGCGTACTGCCCACGCCTAGCTGGTCGGCGAGGGAGTAGGTCGGGCGCACCCAGGGCACCGAGGCGTACGGATAGGGGCTCTCCTGGAGGGGGACGATGTCGTCGAAGTAGGTAGCGGTCTGCTGCCGGTCGCCCTCACCGGGGTCGGTACCGCCGCCGAGCTTGGGGTCGCAGAAGACGTAGGAGAGGCTGTCGCCGTCGACGTCGGTGGCACCGAGGTCGATGCGGAACTGCTCGTTGATGCAGATCGCGATCGGGGGGTCGATTTTGAATTTGGGGCTGGAGTTGCAGCGCTGCTGCGCTTCGGGCGTGATCTGGATGAAGTAGGTCGCGCCGATCTGCCGGGGATTGATCAGGTTGCGGATCGATTCATTGCGGCAGCAGCGCTGGTAGACGAAGGTGTAGGTCTCGTCGGACACCGGCAGCTCTTCGATAAAGGTGTAGACGCCGATCTCCTGGCAGATGGGCTCGTTGACGACCAGGCAGGGGTTACCCAGGTTGATGGGCACGGGATCGTAGCGTGCCAACGTGATGAAGCGGGTGGGATTGTAGTAGCGGTCCCCGAGGTAAATGCTGATATGCCCTTCGGCACTAGGCTCATTCGCCGTTTGCCGGGGGTCGTTACCGTCGAACAGGGCACCCTCCCCGATGCAGTCGCGGTACATATTGATCGTGATACGGTAGCGCATCACGCCGGTACTGGGATCGTCGTTCCGGAAGCCCAGGCATTCGTAGCGGAATTCACCTCCCACGATGTGGTCCGCGCGCAGCCCAGCCGGCAGCAGGCAGCACAGCAAGGTAGCGGCCAGAAATATGCGTTGGGAGAGGCGGGTGAACAAGGGCTTTAATTTGGGTGGAATACAATCTTAGCGACAAAATACAGTTTCCTAATCGGAACGTTTCACCGCCTGCGCCGCGGCGCATGTCGGCAAAACGTCGCCACCACCTATTACCCGCCCGAGCAGGAATGTTCCGGCATATTTAGTCCCAAAAACAGGTGTTTGCGTATTAATAATCTACTCCTTTCGCTTCTATTGGAGCAAAGGATTCACCAAGCTTAAATGAATCTGAGGACTAACTTTACCCCTACCCTTCCCCATACCCTGCCGGCTCGCGGCACCGGCGCGCTGTCCACTCTAAAGGCGGGCGGCCTGCTGTTGCTTCCCACCGCCAATCTATGGCAGCTCACGGCGGACGCCCAGCAGGTGACGGCGGTAAACGCCCTGATCGCCACCTGTCCCATCACCCGCGTAAACCGTCCGGAACTCATCTTTCCCGACCGGGAGACCCTCCTGGCCTGGTTCCCCGACCTGCATCCCAAGATCGATACCCTGCTGCTATACCACGGCCGTGCGCTCACGGTAAGCATGCGCGCCAGCAAACGGGTACCCGTAAGCATGATCGGGGCCGAGGACGAAGTGAATGTGCGCCTGGCCATGGACAGCTTCTGCTTCCGGCTCTGTGAGGACCTCGAAGGCCCCCTGGCCGCCTGCTTCGCCATGGGACACGGCCAGCAGATGCTGCCTACCCGCTTCGGCCAGATCAACTCCGACG
>JBGTHX010000009.1:0-10120 GCA_041746055.1 Lewinella sp.
CCGCATGCTGTTGAGGTCGGCCAGGCTGCGGCGGCTGTCCTCGCCGTAGCGCAGCCACACCCGCACCTGGTCCTCGCCGCGCTGGAGGCGCTGGGCCTCGGCGCCGAAGAAGGCCGAGCGCACCTGTCCGACGATGTCCTGCAGGTCCAGACCCAGGTAGCGGGCCTTTTCCTTCAGGGAAATGTTGATCTCGCGCAGGCCCTCCTGGTTGGTGTCGGTCACGTCGGTGAGCTCGGCCATCTGCTCCAGTTCGGCCTTCACGTCCACGGTGGCCTTCTCCAGTTCCTCGATATTGCTCCCGACGAGGCTGACGCTCACTGGCTTACCGAAGAAGGAATTGCCGCCGTAGCTCAGGATCTCGGCCTCCTCCACGTTACCGACCTCCTCGCGAATGGCATTCTGTACGGTGCGGACGTCGATGTCTCCCCGTTCCTCTCCCGGCAGCAGGGCCACTTCCAGGCTCCCCTGGTAAGTGGTGGGCCCGAGGGCTACCTCGATGCGGGTCACCAGCTCGCGACCGTCGTCGAAGAGTTCCGCGCTCATGCGTTCGTTTACCCGCTTGGCGGCCTCCTCGATGCGCAGCAGAACCTCCATCGTCTTGCTTTCCGGCGATCCGGCGGGCAACTGGAGGGTGATATCGACCTCGTCGCGCTCGATGGTGGGGAACACAGCGGTCAGTACGAAGCCACCGCTCACCAGGCCGACGCACAGGAAAAGCGTGGCCAGGCAGATCGACAGCGTCAGGAACTTATAGCGCATCGTCCAGGCTAGTACCGGCGCGTACAGGGTGTCGCGCATGAAGTTCATCAGCTGATCGAACTTGCGCTGCACCACGTTGGGCTTCACGTCGGGGTCGAGGGCCTTGGAGTGGGAAATGTGGGTAGGCAGGATGATGGCCCCCTCGACGAGGGAGAAGATCAGCGAGAAGATCACCACGATGGCCATTTCCCGGAAGATATCCCCGAGCCGCCCGTCGATGAAGAAGAAGCTGCAGAAGGCAATCACGGTCGTCAGGATGGCCGCGAATACCGCCCCGAGCACGTCCACCGTTCCATTCAGGGCGGCCTTCACCCGCGGCAGCCCCTTTTCGTGGTAGCTGTAAATGTTCTCGCCGATCACGATACCGTCGTCGACCAGGATACCGATCACGATGATCATGCCGAAGAGGGAGATGACGTTGAGGGTGATGTCCAGGGCGCTGGCTACGATGAACATCCCCGCGAAGCTGATCGGAATCGACAGCGCCACCCAGAAGGCCAGGCGCCAGTGCAGGAACACCGCCAGCAGCAGGGTCACGATCACGAAACCCTGGATGCCGTTCGTCTGCAAGGTGTTCATACGCTGCCGCAGCGTGATGCTGGCGTCGCTGATGACGTCGGCCTGGATGGTCGCGCTCTCCGCGTTGAAGGTCTCCAGGTAGGCCTTCACCTTGTCGGTGATGGAGAGCATATCTTCCTCCAGGGTGTTCTGGACATCGACGCGAACGCTCGGCTTTCCGTCCAGGAAGCCGCGGTTGGGCTGGTCGGCCCAGCGGTCGCGGACCGTAGCCACCTGCCGCAGCCGCACGGCGCCACCGCTCGGGGTGGTCTTGATCACGATATCCTTGAGGCCGTCGGCGTAGTATTCCTTATTCCGGGCGCGGAGCAGCAGTTCCTCGTTGAGGCCCTTTACGGTACCCCCGGTGATGTCCACGTTGGTGCGCCGCACGGCGTCGGCGGCCTCCTGGAAGGTGAGGCCGTAGGCCTGCAGGTCCGTCTCGCGGAAGGCGATCTCGATCTCCTCGTCCGGGAAGCCGGATAGCTCCACCTTGGAGATACCGTCTATGGCCAGCAGGTCGTCTTCCACCTGACGGGCCGTGGCCTTCAGGGCGTTGAGGTTGACGCCCTCCCCGGTCAGCGCGAAGCTGATGGCCCGGCCGAGTTGTTCTTGCTTGTAGATGACCGGCGGCTCGATCCCCACCGGGAAGCTGCTCACGCGGTCCACTTCGTTCTTGACGTCCTGCAGGATCACGTCGGTATCGTAGCCCTTCAGCACCTCCACCGTGATCTGCCCGCTGTTTTCGGAGCTCACGCTGGTGTAGCGCTCCACGCCCGTCAGGCCCTTCAGGTTCTCCTCGATCTTGTTGACGATGCCTTCCTCTACTTCCTCCGGGCTGGCACCCGGGTACACCACCTGGATGAAAATGTTCCGGCTGGGCGTCTCGGGAAAGAAGGTCGACTTCATCTGCGTCAGGCTCAGCCCGCCCATGACCAGCAGACCGAACATCAGCAGGTTCGCCGCGACCGGATACTTGATGAAGTAGTTGATAAATTCTTTCATGGCGTCGGCTTACTTCAGGCTGCTGGTGGATCCGGCGGCGCCCACGGCGGCCGCTTCGCGTACGGGCGCGTCACCCTCGCTGCGCTCTGAAATCTTGACCAGCATGCCGTCAAAGGCCCCGGGTACGGTACTCATCAGCAGTTCCGTACCGTCGGGCAGGCCGCTCACGATGGCGGTCGTCCGGTTGGCCTTACGCACCGTCACCGGCTGCAGGCGCAGCAGGCTGTCCTGGGCCACTACGTACACTTCGTTCTCGTCGATCAGCAGGGTACGGTCGATCTCCACCACGTCCTCCAGGGTCACGGCCGCGGCCTCGCCGCGGAGGTACATCCCCTCGCGCAGCTGCTTGCCGCTCACGCCTACGTAGACGTCCACCGTCTGAGTATCCTCGTCGATCTGGTCGCTGATGCGGCGGATGGTGCCCTCCCATTCCCCGTCGATATCCTCACTGCGGAGGGTTACCTCGCCGCCGGTCTGCAGGTAGTAGAGGTCCGACAACGGAACGGTAGCCACCAGTTCGTAGTAGCCGGTGGCCATCAGTTCCCCCAGGGCCTGTCCGGCCCGTACCACGGCCCCGCGGTCGATAGCTACGGTGGTGAGTACACCAGAGAAGGGCGCGCGGATGATGTACTTGCTCAGGCGTTCCTCCGCGCTCTTGATGGTATAGTACTGGGTATACAGGTTACGGCCGGCGATGAAGAGTTTCTCCTGCTGGTCGACGGCCGTCGGCAGCGCGGAGAGGGGAGCGTCCACGTCGAAGCTGTCGAGGTAGCCCTCCCAGGCCGGGAAACTGTTGGGGTAGTCGATCTTCAGGTCGGGCATGATCTGGGCGACCGAGTTGAGTAGGGTAGCCTTCTGGGCCTGCAGGTTGAGGCGGGCCTCCTCGGCGTTGATGCGCAGGATCGTCTCGCCCTTCGGGAAGTAGGTGCCTTCCTTGAGGGGTCGGCTGCTCTCTTCCACCACGCCGCCGACCTCGCTGTACAGTTCGATTTTGTTGTAGGCCTGCAGCCGCCCCTGCACGTCGAGGGTGGTGGCCAGATCGCCGTTGTTGATGCGGCGGGTCTCCACGTTGCGCACGCGCTTTTCCACCGGTTTGCGGGGCGCGTCCTGCTTCATCGTAGCCAGGTACCGCATCCCGAAAAAGCCGAGGGCGACGATCCCCAGGCCCAGCAGCGCCTTAAGGATATTATTGACGGTCGTTTTCTTCATAGGTAAGGCTTTGGGGGGGAGGCGCTAGATTTAACCTGAGTCTAAACATTCGGTTGTGCCCGGTGCCAAAATTACGTCCTTTTTGGCGGGTTCGCGGGTGCAGGGGCCGGTCAGAACGGCCAGAAAGCCTTGGCGATGGCCGCCACGATCACCACCACCAGCAGCCGGTAAGCCCACACGCCGGCGCGGGGGTGGTTGGCCGCGTAGCGGGCCGTGAGGTAACCGCCGATGGTCTGCCCGACGGCCATCAGCAGTCCGAACGTCCAGTCGATGAGTCCGCCGTAGGCGTAGATGGCCACCGCGATCGCCGTGTAGATCAGGACCACAATGCCCTTCACCACGTTGGCCTGGATGATCTCGTACTTGGCCACCAGTACCGTCAGGGCCAGGAAGAAGATCCCCATCCCCATCTGGATGAAGCCGCCGTATACGCCCAGCGCGAAGAAGGCCGGCACCAGGATCCAGGGGGAGAGGGGCTCCTCGTCGGGCGCGCCGGCCAGCCACCGTTTGGGGTTCACCAGCACGACCAGCAGCATCAGGATGAGGAGGTAGCGGAAGATGGAGCGGTAGGTGGCGTTGTCCACGATCAGGCTGAGCCAGATACCCAACAGGGCGCCGAGGGTGGTGACGCCCACGATGATCCACATCTCTCGCTTCCGGCCGGGGGAGACGTCGAGGCGCCCGGCCTGCCGGAAGGCCCAGGTGCCCGCCAGGCTCTGCGTCACGATGCCCACGCGGTTGGTGGCGTTGGCCACGGTGGCCGGCAGGCCGAGCACCTCCATCAGGATGGTGAGTGTAATGGCGGATCCGTTTCCCGATAGCGTGTTGATGCCACCGGCGAGCAGGGAACCCACGAGGGCAATCAGGTAGTCTTCCGTCATCGGGTGAGCACGATGTAATCCAGCAGCAGGGTTTCGAGAAATTGCTCCGGTGCCTCGCGGATCTCCCCGCGGGGAAGGTCCAGCAACTCGCTCAGGCGCAGCACCAGGAGGTCGAGGGCTTCGCGGTGGGCGTCGTTGCGGTAGCGCTGGTAGCGCAGCAGGCACTGCTTCACGGTGAGCATATCCGCCTCGCTGAGCCGTTGGACGGCCGGATACCGGGCCTCGTGCTGCTCCCGCCGGCGGATCGTGAGGATGTCGGCCAGGGTCACGCCGGCGTGGTCGTGGGTGCGGATCACGACGGTACGGGCCACCAGGTCACCCAGCCGCTGCCGCTGCGAACCCGTCGCGATGAGGAGTATCGCCATCATGCCCAGGGTGAAGATCACGTCGGGGATCAGGAAAATGGCCCGCACCAGGAAGTCACCGGGCGTGGGGTCCTCACCGTCCAGCCGGATCACGCGGACCTTCAGCAGCTTCTTGCCAACCGACTGCCCCCGGCTCAGCATCTCCGCCGCGAAGAAGTACAGCAGCAGTCCGAAGAAGGGGAACAGCTCAACGACCAGGGTGGAATTGAACTCGATGCCAAGGGCCTCCAGCAGGAAGAGCATGCCCACATAGCCAATGACGAAGAGGAGTGAGTCGAGGAGAAAGGCCCCGATACGGTAGCCCAGTCCCGCGGTTTCGTAGTCGATCCGGACATTCTGGGTAGTATGGATGGTAACGGCTGGCATCGCTGGGCGGGCAAAGTTACTAAACCTTTAAAGGCAAGCGCGTTGTGTATATACCGTGGCTTTCGCGCGTACTATTTTTCCGCCGCCTCCCCGCCGAAGCTACCCTGTGTCATGAGTAAAAAGTCCATCTACCTCATCATCGGCCTGATCGTAACCGCCATTGTCGGTCTGATCATCCTGCAGTTGCGCCTGATCCAGACCGGCCTGGAGGTCAATAAGGAGCGCTACGACCGCGCCATCCAGAGCGCCCTCAAGAAGGTGGCCGACGAAGTGGAGGACGAGGAAGAGGACGAGATCCGCCTTACCCTCAACAACGGCTACGCCGGCGGGGTACCCGACGGACTCTACGGCGAGCTCTACATTGGCAGCCCCTCCGCCGGCCTGCTCGGCGCCCGCACCATTCGCATCAGCCCCAACTCCTTCCGCCTCCGCGCCCAATTCGCCAACCGCAACCTGGAGGAGCGCATCGACCGCGAAGCCATCCATGTCCAGCTGCAGAAGGAACTGCGCAACGCCGGTGTGAGCGACGACCTGGAGTACGGCATCTACGATACCCGCCAGCAGCGCTTCATTTCCCGCAACGGCCGACTCCTGTCGCCCGCCGGCTCGGATACCAGCCGTCACCAGGACCTGATGCACCCCGACTACGTCGTGAGCCTCTTCGACGAGGACGCTTCCATCCCCGGGGAGATCCGGGCCTACAGCCCCGATAAGGACAGCATCATCTACAGCTCACTCTACGGCAACTTCGCCGTGAGCCTACTCTTCGTGCTCATCATCCTGGGCTGCTTCATCTACACCATCTACGTGATCCTGATGCAGAAGAAGGTCTCCGAAATGAAGACCGACTTCATCAACAACATGACCCACGAGTTCAAAACGCCCATCGCGACCATTTCCCTGGCCACCGACAGCATCGTGAGCCCGCGCATCAGCGGCGACCCGGAAAAGGTGCAGCGCTTCGCCCGCATCATCAAGCAGGAGAATAAGCGCATGAACGACCAGGTCGAGAAGGTGCTGCAGATGGCCAAACTCGATAAGTCGCGCCTCAACCTCAACCTCACCGCCGTGGACCTCAACGACGTGGTGCAGAGCGCGGTGGAATACATCTCCCTGCAGGTGGAGCCCCGCGGCGGCACCGTCACCACCCGGCTCGACGCTGACCCCTCCGTGGTGGAGGGCGACCTGACCCACCTCTCCAGCCTCGTCAATAACCTGCTCGACAACGCCAATAAGTACTCGCCGGAGACGCCCCGCATCATCGTTTCCACCACCAACGTGCCCCGCGGGGTACAGGTGACGGTGACCGATCACGGCCTGGGAATGACCCGCGAAGCACGAAAAAACATTTTTGACCGTTTCTACCGGGTACATACGGGTGATCGCCACGACGTAAAAGGTTTCGGGCTGGGCCTGTCCTACGTCAAGACGATCACGGAGGTGCACGACGGGACGATCGAGGTGAGGAGCGAACTTGGAAAAGGGAGCAGCTTTATCGTCACCTTCCCGTACCGCCAGCCCGAATGATCACTATTGCCTATTCATTAAAAACAGCATCCCACCGATGAGCGATTCTTCCCCCATTGACGCCAAACTGCTCCTCGTGGAGGACGACCGGAATTTCGGCGACGTTCTCCGGTCCTACCTCGAGGCGCACGACTACGACGTGACGCTCGCGACGGACGGAGTAGCCGGACTCGAGGCCTACCGCCGCGGCAAGTGGGACCTCTGCATCTTTGACGTCATGATGCCCCGCCTCAGCGGCTTCGAACTCGCCAAGAAGATTCGCGAGGACGATACCCAGACGCCCATCATCTTCCTCACGGCCAAGGCCATGAAGGACGACGTGCTCAACGGTTTCGAACTCGGCGCCGACGACTACATCACCAAGCCCTTCAACAGCGAGGAGCTGCTGGCCCGCATCAACGTCATCCTCCGCCGCAGCCAGGTGCCCCTGGACCCGAAGGAGGAGCAGACCGACTTCGAATTCGGCCAGTTCCACTTCAATTTCCCCCTCCGCATCCTCACCTTCACCGCCGACAACGGGGAGAAGAGTAAGGAGAAGCTCAGCCCCAAGGAAGCGCAGCTCCTGCGCCTCTTCGCCATCAACAAGAACGATATCCTCAGCCGCAGTGAGGCCCTCACCAAGATCTGGGGGGAAGACAACTACTTCACCGCCCGCTCGATGGACGTATTCGTCACCAAACTGCGCAAGTACCTCAAGCCCGATACCTCCATCGAGATCGTCAATATCCACGGCAACGGATTCCAACTGCTGGTGCGCGACGAACAGGAGAGCTGATCCGGATACCCGCCGTTAAATCGATTCCACCGCATACCGCCCCCGCCCCCCGGACTGTTTTTATCCGGCCCCCAGTGGCAATCAGGCGGCACGCAAAGTAATGGACGAGCCCCCGGCTCGTTCTAACCGTTAGTTTTTGGGATTATAATTTTCTTGGCCGAAGCCCCCGCGCTTCGGCCTTTTTTACGTTGATTCCCTACCATGCGTACGCTGCTTCTTTTTGCCGCCTTATTGTCTCTCCTCCCCAACGCCACCGCCCAGAGCAACAACCGCCGGGCGGCGGCGGCTGCCGCCTTCGACGATCTGGTCCGCTGGAACCCCGTCTTTGCCGCGGGCCACTCCGGATTCTCCCTCTGTGACCTGAGCAGCGGCGACCAGCTGTACGGTTACCAGGCCGAGCAGTACTTCGTGCCGGCCAGCAACGTCAAGCTGCTCACCTTCTACGTGGCCCAGCAACTGCTCGGCGACCGCGTCCCGGCCCTGTACACCTACACCCACGGCGATACTACCGAAGCCTGGGGTACCGGCTACCCCCTGCTGTTGCACCCCGCCTTTCACGGTTACGACGGACTGGCGCCCATGCTGCGGGGTATGCGCGGCGTGCTGCGCCTGCATACCCCGCCCGACCAGACACCCCCCCGCTACGGGGCGGGGTGGAGCTGGGACGATTACAACTACGGCTACGTCTACGAGCGCTCCGCCCTGCCCGTCTACGGCAACCGGCTGTACCTCGACTATCTCCCCGAAGCCAGTACCCTGGTCCCGGAATTCGCCGGCTCCCCGCCGGAGATCGCCTCCGCGCTGATCCAGGACGAGGAGCAGGAGCGGAACATCGACCGCCGCGAGGGCAGTAACCAGTTTACGGTGGGGCCCTACTTCTACGATCCCGAGAACTTCCCGCTGGAGCGCCCCCTGACGGTCTCCCCCGCACTCACGGCCGGCTGGTTATCAGCGGCCTTCCCCAACCTGAGCATCCGCACCGGCCGGGAACCGGTACCGCCCCCCGGCGTACGGGAGACCACCTACGTGGCCCTGCCCGATACGGTATACCGCCGGCTGCTGCAGGACAGCGACAATTACCTCGCCGAGCAACTCGTACTGATGGCCGCCGCCGGCCGCTACGGCTGGGGGGACGAGGAGACCTTCTTCGACTTCGCCGTCGACACCCTCTTCCGCGGCATTCAGCTGGGGGACCTGCGGTACGCCGACGGCAGCGGACTGAGCCGCTACAATCTCGTCCGGCCGCGGCAGTTTACCCAACTGATCACCGCCCTGGCCCGGGAGGTGGGCGTAGACCGGCTCACCGCCCTGCTGCCGGCGGGGGGAGAGAGCGGCACCCTCGAGCGGCGCTTCGGCAACCGGCCGGAAACCTACGTCTGGGCCAAGACCGGTACCCTCAGCGGCGTAGCCTGCGTCAGCGGTCTGCTGCGCTGCCGCTCCGGAAGGTGGCTGAGTTTCAGTTTCCTGCACAACAATATCATGGGGCGTACCTCCGACTACTACAAGCAAATGGAAGAGGCACTCGGCTGGGCGTACGACAACCTTTAATTGCCATCTTTGCGGCCCAAAACAACCTTATAGTATGGTATACCTCGAACTCGAACGGGTCTCCAAGATCTACGGTGAGAAAGTGCTCTTCGACCAGGTCGACCTGCAGGTGGCCCAGAACACCAAGGTGGCCCTCGTAGCCAAGAACGGTACCGGAAAATCCACCCTGCTCCGCGTGGCCGCCGGGATCGACGCGCCCGAGGGCGTCGGATCCAGCATGTACGTCCATAAAGACGCCCGCATGGCCTATCTGCCACAGGAACCGGACTTCGGCGAGAACGCTACGGTAATGGACGCGGTCTTCGACAGCGACAACGATATGGTGCGGGCAGTGCGCGACTACGAGTTCGCCCTCTCCCGCACCGATAAGCCCAAACTGCTCCAGGACGCCCTCGCGCGCATGGACCAGCTACAAGCCTGGGACATTGAGGCCCGCATAAAAGAGGTACTCAGCAAGCTCAACATCGAGGACGTCAACCAAAAAGTGGCCACCCTCTCCGGCGGACAGCGCAAGCGGGTAGCCCTCGCCAAGCTGATCATCGACGAGCCCGACCTGATCATCCTGGACGAACCGACCAACCACCTCGACCTCGACATGATCGAATGGCTCGAGGAGTGGCTGCAGTCGACCAACCTCACCCTGCTGATGGTGACCCACGACCGCTACTTCCTGGAGCGCGTCTGTAATCGCATCATTGAACTGGACGGCGGACAGATCTATCACTACACCGGCAACTACTCCGACTTCCTCGAAAAGAAGGCCACCCGCGAGGAGACCAACAGTGCCGAACTGGACAAGGACCGCAAGCGCATGAAGAAGGAACTGGAGTGGGTGCGCCGCATGCCCAGCGGCCGTGGCACCAAGGCAAAGAGCCGCCTCACCGCCTTCAGCGAACTCAAAAGCAAGGTGGGCGGCTTCCGGCAGGACGAAGAGCTTACCCTCGAGATTAAGGGACAGCGCCTCGGCAGCAAGATCCTCGAGGCCCACAACATCAGCAAATCCTACGGCGACAAGGAACTCGTGAAGGGCTTCAGCTACAAATTCCAGAAGGGGGAGCGGGTAGGCATCGTAGGCCGCAACGGGGCGGGTAAATCCACCCTGCTCCGCGTGGCCGCCGGGATCGACGCGC
>JBGTHX010000010.1:0-2732 GCA_041746055.1 Lewinella sp.
CGCCGGGGTGCCAGCTGATGGTCAGGGGGCGCTTGGCTCCGTTCTCGAGATTGGCGACTTCTACCGGACCGGCCAGGCTGCGGGCGTGGTGCACCTGACCGTGGGGCATGATGGCCACGTGATCGCCGGGGGGATCGCCGAGGTGAAAGTTTTGGTAGGTGTCGAATTCTATACCGAGCGATGGATACAGGCCGGCAAACCCCATGCCTTCCCCGCGGTAGCCGGTCTGCATGGTGGGGTGAAAGACGAACACGATGCCGTCGGCCCCGTCCTCATCGTTGTCGCCGAGCACCAGGTCGATGTTCAGCTCGAAGGGGTATCCCAGGTCCATGGGATTCTGGAACCAGGCCGAACCGGATTCGTAAAAATTTTCCGGGGTGAGGCGAATGCACTCATCATTCAACACCACGGCACTTCCCCCCAGCCGGAACTCGCTCACGCTGCTCTGGGCGGCGAGCGCGGGTGCCCAGGGTGCCGGCAGGAGCAGGGCGGCTAGGCAACTGAGCAAAAACACGGCCGAGTGGCGGGGGGTAGAGGAGGGAGTCATAGTACCTTAATTTACAAAGGCTTGCATCAAAATACGGTGGGCGGTAAAATGTTTGGACCGCCGGGCGTCGGAAAGCAAAATTGCGGACCCTCCCCCCCGCGCATTTTACCGTGACCTGACCGGCCCGCGCAACGGTCAGGCTACCTTCGCGTTTGCTTGGAGAGTGAACCAGCGATCAAGCCTTAACCAGTATGAAGAAGTCCTATATCCTTGCCGTCCTACTAGTTGTCGTAGCCGTCGTGCTGCTGATGCAGACGGGCAATGCCACCTCGGAGTACGCCGACTTTAATAAGGCCGCGCAGACGGGCGATAAGGTCCAGCTGGTAGGCACCTTCGTTAAGGATAGACCGACCATCTACGATCCACTCACCGACCCCAACTACTTCAGCTTCTTCCTGGAAGACCTGGCGGGTAACGAACGGGAAGTGGTGCTCCTGATGGGTAAGCCGCAGGACTTCGAAATGAGCGAAAGCATCGTACTGACCGGCCGCATGCAGGAGGACCGGTTCATCGCCAGCGACATTCAGATGAAGTGTCCGAGCAAGTACAAGGATGAAGAAGCGATGATCAAGAACCTCACGGAGAGCTGAAGCCTGCATGCAAGAAATACAGTATCTGAACGAGCACCTCGGTCCCCGTTACATCGGGCACTTCGCCGTCGTGCTCGCCTTTTTCGCGGCTCTCCTCAGTATGGTGAGCTACTTCCTCGCCACCCACTATCGGGGCGAGGTGCTCCGCAGCCGGAGCTGGCAGCGGCTGGGTCAGCTTAGCTTTTTGGCCCACGGGGCGGCGGTCTTTACCGTCATCGGTTGCATCTTTTTCGCGATGCTCAACCAGTATTACGAGTACCAGTACGTGACCGCCCACGTGGACGGTCAGCTGCAGCGGAGATACATCTTCTCCGCTTTTTGGGAGGGACAGGAGGGTAGCTTCCTGCTCTGGACCTTCTGGCACGTGATCCTGGGATACGTCCTGATGGTAACCGCGCGCAGCTGGGAAAAACCGGTGATGGCCGTGGTCTGCTCGGTGCAGGTCATGATCGTCTCGATGCTACTGGGCGTGCACTTCGGCTTCGGGGATTCCCTGATCAAGCTCGGTTCCAACCCTATGCTCCTACTGCGGGAAACGGTGAACGCCCCCATCTTCCAGCAGGCCGACTACGTGGAGCTCCTCCGCGGCAACGGATTGAATCCCAGTCTGCAGAACTGGTGGATGACCATTCACCCCCCTACCCTGTTCCTCGGATTTGCCAGTACGGTTGTGCCCTTTGCCTACGCGGTGGCGGGTCTATGGACGGGTCGCCACAAGGAATGGCTCGGCCCCGGCCTCAAGTGGAGCCTCTTCAGCGCGGGCATCCTCGGCATCGGTATCCTGATGGGGGCCGCCTGGGCCTACGAAGCACTCAACTTCGGCGGCTACTGGGCCTGGGACCCGGTGGAGAATACCAGTCTGGTGCCCTGGCTGATGCTCGTGGCGGGTGTGCATACCAACCTGATCAGCCGGGCCACGGGACAGGGTATTCGGGCCACCTACCTTTTCTACCTGTTCACCTTCGTGCTGATCGTGTACAGCACCTTCCTTACCCGCTCGGGCATTCTGGGCGATACGAGTGTGCACGCCTTCACGGAGATGGGCCTGGAAATCCAGCTGTTGTTTTTCCTCGGCTTCTACGTGGTACTGAGTCTGGGCCTGATGATCTGGCGCTGGAGCTCTATCCCCGTCCCGGACAAGGAGGAAGCCAGCAGCAGCCGGGAATTCTGGATGTTCATCGGCAGCCTCACGCTCTTTATGTCGGCCCTGCTCATCACGGGCTCTACCAGCCTACCGGTCTACAACGAGATCCGGCAATTCTTCGATCCGGTCTTCGAGGGGCTGACACTCACCGATCCGGAGGCGCACCACAACCGATTCCAGATCTGGATCGGAATTTTCGTGGGCGTACTCAGCGGACTGGCTCAGTTTCTCCGCTGGCGGGAACGGGACTTCGGGCGCCACCTGCGCTACTTTGGTATCCACGCGGGATGTGCCGTAGCCGGTGCCTCCCTACTCACCTTCCTGACGCTGCTCTGGATACAGGCGCCCACCCTGCCCTTTAAGGCTATGGTCTTTGCGGGCTGGTTCGCGGTGTGGTCAAACCTGGACTACCTCTTCTTCTTCGTCCGCAAGGATCCCAAAGTCGCCGGCA
>JBGTHX010000011.1:0-20188 GCA_041746055.1 Lewinella sp.
ATGAATTTTTACCGTCGAATAGCCATGGATTGGGAACATACCGTAGAAAGTTCCGCCGCTTTTATCATTCTGGGTAACATCAGTATGGTATTGGCTGCATTATAACCACCAAACCGAATTATATTCCCAAACATGCTCTAAAGGATCGGAGTCTTTGGCTTCGATCCTTTACCCCCTAACCCCTTCCTCCATGTGCGGCAGATACTCAGTAGTACTAGACGAAGCCAAGTTGCGCAAGCAATTCACCAAGGACCTGGCGAAGCCCACCGGGGGGTTACCGACGAACTATAATATGGCCCCCACCCAATCGGGGCTGGTGATTACGGACGCGGCGCCGGACCGGTTGTCCAGTTTTCGGTGGGGACTGGTGCCCTTCTGGGCCAAGGACCTGAAGATCGGGGCCCGCATGATCAATGCGCGCAGTGAGGGTATCGAGGACAAGCCCAGTTTTCGCAAGCCGATCAGGGAGCGGCGTTGCCTGGTGGTAGGTGACAGCTTCTACGAATGGCGCCGCCACGACGGCGGCAAGACGCCCTACCGCATCCTGCCCGCCGACGACGGCCTGCTGGTTATGGCCGGTATCTGGGAAGAATGGCGGGGGAAAGGGGAAGACGAGCCGGTCTTCACCTATTCGGTGATCACCGGTGCACCCAACGCGGAAATGAAATCCATCCACGACCGGATGCCCATGCTGCTCACCGACGGCGAGCAGCAGAGCGCCTGGCTGGACCGCGACGCCGATCTGGAGCAGGTACTGGATCTACTGCGCACACCGCCCGACGGCACGCTGAAGACCTACACCATCTCACCCGAAGTAGGAAACGTACGCAACAACGGCCCCGAACTCCACCAACCTGCATAGCCATGGCTGACCACCGCATCGTCCAGGCCGGCCCGGACGATTTTTCGATCATCGAACGGATTGCCCGGGCTACCTGGCCCTCCACCTTTTCGGACATCCTCTCCGACGAGCAGATCGAGTACATGCTGAACCGGATGTACGCCGGCCCCGCCCTGGCGCGGCAGCTGGAAGAGGGACATGTATTCCACCTGCTGCTGGCGGAGGTCAATTCCCGTGAGCCGGGGTACGGCCGGGCACCGGGCAGGAAGTTCGAGCCCGTCGGCTACGTGAGCCACCAGCTCGACTACCTTCCCCACACCACGAAGATCCATAAGCTATATATGCTTCCCGGTCTGCAGGGGCTGGGCTACGGCCGGGCGCTGATCCATAAGGTCGCCGCGATCGCGCGGCGCAACGGGCAGCAGGCCCTGCGCCTCGACGTCAACTACCGCAACCGGGCGGTGAAGTTTTACGAGTTACTTGGCTTTGACAAGATAGAGCGCCACGACACGGACATCGGCGAGGGCTTTCTGATGGAGGATTGGGTAATGGTAAAACTGTTAAACTGAAATTAGGCGGAAGGTCATGCGTTGTATAGACATCAATGCTTATGAACTGTTTTACACTATCGGAAAGCTAGTCCGATACTTCCCCACCAGGGTTAATTAGAGACGCTACATACCACTACTTTGAACACAACACATTTTTTAGTTTAGTCTTACAATTTCACGACACTTTTATTAGATTTTGGATTCCCGGCTGCCGCACTTTCGATGTGCGGCAGCCGGTACTTTTTATCCCTCCTTTGTTCTGCACCTGTGCCGCTTTGCACGCCTTTAGGCTACCCCTACCCGCTCGTACCGCGCGCGGATGAACATGAAAATGCCGTAGGCCAGTAGCCCCAGCCCCATGATCGCGAGCAGCACTTGCCCATACGTTTGGTCCTCGATGAAGGAGAGCGATTCTCCGACCCCCTTGAACTGGCTGGGATCGTCCATGAGGGCCGCTCGGAAGAGAAAAAAGGAGATGATTCCGTAGACTACGAAGCGGGCGGTGAGTCCTACCTCGCCGGTCTTTTCAAAGGTCTCCCGTTGGTCTTCGCTGAGGCTCAGTCCTTCGATACCCTCCATATGCTTGTCGGTTATGGCGCGGTAGAGCTGGAAAATGGCGACGCCGGCCATGATAAGGGCGATGAGGCCCACTACCCAGGGACCCCAGCTGTTGGACAGGATCTTGGCGATAATATCCTGCTTGCTGGATCCGCCCCCGCCGCCCGAGCCGAAGGCAAGTTTGAAGGCGTGAGCGCTCAGGATACCGTAGGCCGTACCGCTCACCGCGTAAGCGATCCGCTTCACGATGCCTTCCTTGTCGGAGCCTTCGTTCTTTTTGTCCTTGACGGCGGTGTACCAGCGCCAGCTGCAGTAGGCCAGCAATCCGAGACCAATCAGAAATAAAAGGATTTGTCCGAAGGGGTTCGTGCCGATCCAGGTGATCATCTCCTTCGGGCCGCCGCTGCCACCGGATCCGGCGCTGCCGATGACGCCGATCAGCGCGAAAATGCCAATGAGGGAATAGACGATGCCCTTGGCGACGTACCCGGCGGTGAAGAGTTTGTTCTGAGTAGAAATACTGAGTCCCATACGTGTGCTTTATACTATATGGTAATCCTAAGTGGGAATGTTCGCCCTTTCGGAGAAGGGGGCGGGGGCGCAGGTGCAAGGAAAATTCGTTTACCTTTGCCGTCTTTTAGGACCGGGCGGAGCTAACACGTTGGTTGCCGCTTCCAAAGCCAAGCAAAAAATGGCCGTAGACGTACTTCTGGGTCTCCAGTGGGGAGACGAGGGTAAAGGCAAGATCGTGGACGTGCTAGCGCCCCGGTATGACATCATCGCCCGCTTCCAGGGAGGCCCCAACGCCGGGCACACCCTCATCTTTGACGGCAAGAAATTCGTGCTGCACACCGTACCCTCCGGCATCTTCCGCCGCGAACAGCACAACCTGATCGGCAACGGAGTGGTCATCGACCCCACCACCCTCTCCAAGGAACTCGACGAGCTGGACGAGGCCGGTATCGACTACGCCGACCGGCTCTTCGTAGCCCGCAAGGCCCACCTGATCCTCCCTACCCACCGCCTCCTGGACGCGGCCCGCGAGAACGCCAAGGGCGAACGCAAGATCGGCTCCACCCTGAAGGGCATCGGCCCCACCTACATGGACAAGACCGGCCGCAACGGAATGCGGGTAGGTAATCTCGAGGCCCCCGATTTCCGGGAGCGGTACGAGCGGCTGAAGGAAAAGCACCTGCAACTGGTCGGGCTTTACCCTTACATCGAATTTGACCTGGCCAAGGAGGAAAAGGCCTGGTTCGAGGCGGCCGACCGGCTCCGGAAACTGCCCTTCGTGGACGGTGAATTCTACATCAACGACGCCCTGGCCGCTGGCAAGAAGATTCTGGCCGAAGGCGCTCAGGGTAGCATGCTCGACATCGACTTCGGCACCTACCCTTACGTCACTTCCTCGAATACCATAACCGCGGGCGTCTGCACCGGACTCGGCGTGGCTCCCCAAAAGATCGGCGAGGTCATCGGCATCACCAAGGCCTACTGCACCCGCGTGGGTGGCGGTCCCTTTCCCACGGAACTTCACGATGAGACCGGTGAGTTTCTCCGCAAGGAGGGCGCCGAATTCGGGGCCACCACGGGTCGCCCCCGGCGCTGCGGCTGGATCGACCTGGTCCAGCTCCGCTACACCATCATGCTCAGCGGCGTGACCCAGCTGGTCGTGACCAAGGTGGACGTGCTCAACAAATTCGAAACCATCCGGGCCGCGGACGCCTATACCGTCGACGGCAAGCTCAGTCGCGAGCTCCCCTTCGATCTGGTACACGAGAACTACGCCCCCGTCTACACCGACATCGAAGGTTGGAATAGCGACCTCTCCGGCGTCAAGGAGGAAGGCGAACTACCCCAGGCCTGTGTGAACTACATCCAGTACCTCGAGGAAAAGCTGGAGGTGCCGGTTACGATGGTCTCTACCGGGGCTGACCGGGAGGAGTTGGTGGTACGTTAGCTGGTAGTACGGTAGGTAGTACAGTAGTCGGGTGGTAATGTGGCTCGTGAGCTCCAGCTCTCGGAAGCTCACCGTGAAGGATCGTTGCAGTTCCGCGCTCACCGCACCCGGCCGCGGGCCTATTTACTCGTCCACTCATTCACCCCACTCATTCAAAGTGGTTCCAACCCTGAGCGGTGATCGGGTGAATATTCCCTCCCTTGGTGTGCAGTTTGACGCCATCTTCCTTGGGGACGATCTCGCCGGCAATGTAGATGTCGGGGAGGAAGCGGATCTTTTCGGTGTCCTTCGGGTCGATAGTGAAGAGTAGCTCGTAATCCTCTCCGCCGGACAGGGCGGTAGTGATGGGGTCGAGATTGAATTCGAGGGCCTGCATCTGGGCGTCGTTGCTGATGGGGACGCCACTTTCCTCGATAATGGCCCCTACACCGGACGCCTTGCAGATGTGGAAGATCTCGCTGGCCAGTCCGTCGCTGATGTCGATCATGGAGGTGGGCACGATGCCTTCCTTGGCGAAGGTGTCGACCATATCGGTGCGTGCCTCGGGGCGCAACTGACGAGCCAGGAGGGTAGGCGCATATTCACCCATGTCGGGCTGCATCTCGGGATTGTCAAGAAATACCTGTTTTTCTCGCTCGAGGAGCTGTAACCCCAGATAAGCTCCGCCCAGGCTGCCGGTGATGCATACCAGGTCGCCCGGCTTAGCACCGCTGCGTCGGGTGATACGGCCGGCAGGTGCCCGACCGATGGCGGTGATGCTGATGATCAATCCCTTATGGGAACTGGTGGTGTCTCCTCCTACCAGGTCGACGCCGTACTGCTCACAGGCGGCGCGAATCCCGGCGTAGAGTTCGTCCAGGGCCTCCACGGAAAAGCGGTTGCTCAGCGCGATACTCACGGTGATCTGCTGCGGACGGGCGTTCATCGCGCAGATATCGGACAGGTTCACCACCACGGCCTTGTATCCGAGGTGCTTCAGGGGCGTGTAGGTGAAGTCGAAGTGTATCCCCTCCACGAGCATATCGGTGCTGACCACGATCTGCTCATCGCCACCCGCAATGATGGCGGCGTCGTCGCCCACCCCGAGGATGGTGGAGGATTGCCGCTGCGGAAAGCCTTCCGTCAGGTGCTCGATGAGGCCGAATTCTCCCAGTGTGTTTACGTCTGTACGTTCCATGTAGTATTGCTTAGGGATGAGAACCCACGGGAGGGGCGGTGGTTGGACCTTCTTTCAATTAGTGGATTGTTGCATTGCTGAATTAGTGAGTTCCCTTGGTGCTGATACGGCTGCCGCTGGTGGTCGGTTATTGGATTCCGAGTGGGGGCCCATCCACTCATCCACTCCCTGGCATCCCCCTCCGCATAATGTATTTACTTTGCACCCGCGACCCCGCACAGAAAGACCCCCAACTATGGCAAGCGTAGACATCGAAGCCCTCAACCAGCAGATCCGGACCGACAGTGAAGTAGTGGAACGGATCCGCCGGGAGACCGCGAAGGTGATCGTCGGACAGGAAAATATGGTCGACCGGCTGCTACTGGGACTGCTGAGCCGCGGCCACATCCTGCTGGAGGGCCTGCCCGGACTGGCCAAGACGCTGGCGATCAAGACGCTGGCGCAGACCGTGAGCGCCGACTTCAGCCGCATCCAGTTTACCCCCGACCTGCTCCCCGCCGATATCGTGGGTACGATGATCTACAACCCGACCGTGAATGACTTCAGCGTCCGGAAGGGACCGGTTTTTGCCAATTTCGTGCTGGCCGACGAGATCAACCGCGCGCCCGCCAAGGTGCAGTCGGCCCTGCTCGAAGCCATGCAGGAGCGGCAAGTGACCATCGGTACCGAGACCTTCCGGCTGGAGGAGCCCTTCCTGGTCCTGGCTACCCAGAACCCCATCGACCAGGAGGGCACCTACACGCTGCCGGAGGCGCAGACCGACCGCTTCATGCTGAAGGTCAATATTGGCTACCCTACCCGGGAGGACGAGCAGATCATCATCCGCCGCAACCTGGGCGAGGGATTCGAGAAGATCAATCCCGTGGCCACCACCGAAGATATCATGCACGCCCGCGCATCCGTCCGCAAAATCTACATGGACGACAAGATCGAGCGCTACATCATCGACATCGTCTTCGCCACCCGCGAGCCGGAAGCGTACCGCCTGGCCGACCTGAAGCCACTCATCAGCTACGGGGGCAGCCCCCGGGCCAGTATCAACCTCGCCCTCGCAGCCAAGGCGCAGGCCTTCCTGGAACGCCGCGGCTACGTAACCCCGGAAGATGTGCGCTCGGTATGCGAGGACGTGCTGCGCCACCGCATCGGCCTGACCTACGAGGCCGAGGCCGAGAATATCCGGCAGGAGGACATCATCGCCCGGGTGCTGAACGTGGTGGAGGTGCCGTAATATTTACCACTGGCCCGCGGCATCCAAGCGGGAATGGAACCGTGTGCCTGTCGGAGGATAATCGCGATATTGATGGAAATGGATTGAATATGCGTCCTCTCCCCGCCGGGGCCTACGGCGATGCGGTAGTGCAGACGCCGAACTTCGACCGGCTGGCGGCGGGGGGCATGCTGTCCACCAACGCGTACTGCGCCTGTCCGAGCTGCAGCCCGTCCCGGGCCAGTATCCTGACCGGGCGCTACCCCCACGAGGACGGGGTGATGGCGAAGCTATGGTCGGAGTCCCCGGCGGAGGCTACCGTATATACCCGACAGCTGGAAGAGGCGGGCTACCGTATTGGCTACGATGAAAAGGGTTGGGGGCCCGGTGAGCCGTCACGACCCGCACCGGGAGTACACCGCCTTACTGGCCGGACCTGCCCTACGTACAGCAAACAGAGTTACGACGGAGATGAGTATATCCGGGAATACCGCTACGCTAAGCGCACCGGACACACCTGGTTCAAGATGCTCCCCTGCGGGGAGTGAGCCGGCCGGCCGGTCAACCATTCGGCGGTACGCGCCTTCTGTAATATGAAGGAACCTTCATATTAATACTCACCCATGACCATTGAGCAAATCTACACGGGCTGTCTCGCCCAGGGCGCTTACTACATTTCCAGCGGGGGGGAGGCCGCCATCGTAGATCCGCTGCGCAGCCCCGAGCCCTACCTCAAGAAGGCCCGGGACGCCGGCGATACCATTAAGTACATCTTTGAGACCCACTTTCACGCCGACTTCGTGAGCGGCCACCTCGACCTGGCGAAGGAGACGGGCGCCCAGATCGTGTACGGCCCCGGTGCGAAGACCGACTACGAAAAGCACGAGGCCGAGGACGGTGAGGAGTTTAAACTGGGTGATTTGACCATCCGGGTCCTGCACACTCCCGGGCACACCCTGGAAAGCACTACCTACCTGCTGCTCGACGAAAACGGGACGCCTAAGGCGATCTTCAGCGGGGATACGCTATTCATTGGCGACGTAGGTCGCCCCGACCTCGCCCAGAAGAAGGGTGCCCTCACCAAAGAGGATCTGGCCGGCTTGCTCTACGACAGTCTGCGCCGTAAGATCATGGTGCTGCCCGACGACGTGATCGTCTATCCGGCCCACGGGGCCGGCTCGGCCTGCGGCAAGAAGATGAGCCGCGAGACCACCGACACCCTCGGCAGCCAGAAGGCCACCAATTACGCCCTGCGCAACGATATGACCCGGGAGGAATTCGTTCGGGAAGTGACCGACGGACTGGCCCCTCCCCCCGCCTACTTCAGCGAGAATGTAAAAATGAACAAGGCGGGCTACGACGCCTTCAGCGACGTGATGGAACGCGGAGCCGCGCCCCTCGCCCCGGCTGCCTTCGAGGCGGCTGCCAACCAGGAGATGGCCCTGGTGCTCGACGTACGCGCCAAGGAGGATTTTGTGAAGGGCTTCATCCCCAACAGCATCTTCATCGGGATCGACGGCAGCTTCGCGCCGTGGGTCGGGGAACTGATCCCCGACCTGCAGCAGCCCATCCTGCTGGTCACCGACCCGGGCCGTGAGGCGGAAACGGTGGAGCGACTGAGCCGCGTCGGCTACGACAACGCCCTCGGCTACCTGGACGGGGGTATCGACGCCTGGCGGAACTATGGTGGGGAGATCGATACGATAGAAACCATCTCCGCCGCGGATTTCGATCCGCAATCGGCCGGAACGGTGCTGGACGTCCGTAAAGAAAGCGAGTTCGCCAACGGTCACCTGCGGGCGGCGCGGAATCTGCCGCTATCGAATCTTACCCGCGCCACCAACGAGTTGCATCCGGACACCGACTACCACGTCCACTGCGGCAGCGGCTACCGGTCCACGATCGCCACCAGCATCCTGAAATCGCGCGGCTTCGATAAACTGGTCAACGTACAGGACAAGGTAGCCGACATCCTGGCTACAGAGTCGGTCGATGCCTGATAGGGGGCACTGGTTCCCCCGGCCGGACGACTACGGCGGCGCGGACATCCGCCGGGACGTCATCGCCGGCCTCACCGTCACCTTCGTGCTGGTGCCCCAGGCCATGGCATACGGCCTGCTGGCCGGGGTACCCCCCGTGTACGGACTCTACGCGGCCCTGGTACCGCTGCTGATCTATACGCTGTTCTCCAGCTCGCCCCACGTGGCGGTGGGTCCGACGGCCCTGGCCAGCTTGCTTACGCTGAATGGACTCACCGAGTTGGCCGAGCCGGGTAGCCCCGCCTTCGTTACGCTGGCGCTGCAGCTTGCGGCCCTGACCGGGGTACTGCAACTGGCCTTTGGGCTCTTGCGCCTAGGGGGATTGGTGAGTCTGCTGAGCCGCCCGGTGCTCTCGGGCTTCGTATCGGCGGCGGCTATTTTGATCGTGGCCTCCCAGCTGAAATCACTGTTCGGGCTCGATATGCCCCGGACCGCCTACCTCCACGATACCCTCTATCAGTTCGTCACCCACCTGGGCAGTTTCCACTGGCCGACGGCATTGCTAGGGGTGGGCACCCTGCTGCTGCTGATGGCGGGTAGGCGGTGGTTGCCGAGGCTGCCGGTCATGCTGATCTGGATCGTGGCCGCCACCCTGCTGGTGTACGTCCTACGACTGGACCGGACCGGCATCGCCGTGGTCGGCGAGGTGCCCGCCGGTCTGCCCCCCTTCATCCTACCCGAATTCGGGGGCGGAACCCTGCTGACCCTGCTGCCGGTAGCCGCGGTGCTGGCCCTGATCAGCATGGTGGAGACGCTATCGATCGGTAACGCCCTGGCGGCGCGACACGGGTACTACCGCATTCTGCCCAACCGGGAGCTGGTCGGGCTCGGCCTGTCTAAGGTGATCGGCAGCCTGTTTGCCGCCGTCCCGACCTCGGCCAGTTTTGGCCGCTCGGCGGTGGTGGAGGAAAGCGGGGGCCTCAGCGGACTGGCCAACGGCATCAGCTTCGTGCTGCTGCTGCTCGTGCTGTTGTTTCTCACTCCGCTGCTGTACTACCTGCCCATCCCGATGCTGTCGGCCGTGATCGTCTTTTCGGTGGGCAAACTCTTCGACCTGCCCGAGATGCGGCGGCTGTACCGGCTGGCGCCGCGGGAACTCGCCGTGTTGCTGGTCACCTTCGGGTTCACGCTTTTTGCCGGTCTGCAGTACGGCATTGCCGGCGGGGTGGTGCTGTCGCTGGCCTTCGTTTTTCTACGGGCCGCCCGCCCCCACCTGGCGGAACTCGGACGGATCCGGGGCACCAACGCCTTCCGCAACGTAAATCGCTTCGACGCCGTGGAAACCGATCCGGAGTTGCTGATCGTCCGATTCGACGCCGAGCTCTACTTCGGCAACGCGGAATACTTCGCGGACCGGATCCTGGGCATGGTTGAGGCCCGGGACTCGGGTCTGCGCGCGGTGATCATCGACTGCCACACCATCAATGACCTGGACACCACCGGTCTGTATGCCCTCGAGCAGCTGTACGAAAAGCTGCACTCGCGGGGGCTTTCCCTGTACCTCACGGGTATGATCGGACCGGTCCGGGACTTCCTGTACCGCTCCGGGCTCATGGAAAGGATGGGGGTAGAAAGCCACTTCCTGTCGATCCAGGACGCCATCCGCTACTACCGTGGCGAGGCTGACGGATGGGGGTGGCACCTGCCCGCCGTGCAGCACGATTAGGGGTGACCGGGAGGGATGCAACTAAATTGCGCTGCATTCGTTACCTTTGCCAAACAAGGCCGTAAAAACGTCAACAGAGGGAACCGCGAGGTTCCCTCTTTTTTGTGTACCTGCAAGCCTTTTTTGCGGGTATTCCGATCCCTATCGGGAGTGCCGGGGTCTCGACGCAAGCATTAGCACATGGAAGAAAAAATAACCGACCTGCTGGAACGCTTCTTCGCTAGCGAGGAGGAATTTAACGACTGCTTCGTCGTCGATGTCAACCACTCCAACAAGACGCTGGAAGTGTTCGTTGACAGCGATTCCGCCATGACTTTTGCCAAATGTCAGCGGATAAGTCGCTATCTTGAAAGTTACCTGGACGAGGAGAAACCGCTCGGGGAAGAGTACGTGCTTAACGTAAGCAGCCCCGGCGTGGACCGACCGCTCAAGTTTTACCGGCAGTACCTGAAAAACATAGGCCGCAGCCTGGAAGTGACCACCACCGAAGGAGAAACCTACACCGGCCTGCTCAAGGAGGCTACGCCCACCGAAGTCGTACTGGAAACGAAGCAACGCGTCCAGGACGGCAAACGCAAGAAAACCGTCGTCGAGGATACCCGTATATCCATTGACGCCATTAAAAAATCAATAGTCAAAATCTCCTTCTAGCCATGATGAACCTGGTTGACACCTTCAAGGAATTCAGCTCCGGTAAGAGCATCGACAGCCCCACCATGGTGCGGGTACTGGAAGATGTGTTCCGCACCCTGATCAAGAAAAAATTCACCACCGACGACAACTTCGACATCATCGTCAACGCCAACAAGGGCGACCTGGAACTCTGGCGCGTGCGCATGATCGTACCCGACGGCGAGGTCACCGACGAGCTGTCGCAGATCTCCTACTCCGAGGCCATCGCCATCGACGGCGACTACGAGGTGGGTGAGGAGTGCTACGAGCAACTCTTCCTCGAGGACTTCGGCCGCCGCAGCATCATGGCCGCCCGGCAGACCCTCATCAGCCGCATCATGGACCTCGAGAAAGACGAGATCTACCGCAGCTACACCGAGCGGGTCGGCGAGCTGGTCCTCTGTGAGGTACAGCAGATCCTGAAGCGCGAGGTGCTCGTCATCGACGACGCCAACGGCCGTGAGCTCGTGATGCCCCGTACGGAGACGATCCGCGGCGACTACTTCCGCAAGGGGGATATGGTCCGCGGCGTCATCAAGGAGGTGGAGATGCGCAACAACAACCCCGTGGTCATCGTGAGCCGCACCGACGAGCGCTTCCTGGCCAAACTTATGGAGCAGGAGGTTCCCGAGATCGAGGACGGCCTCATCACCATCAAGGGCATCGTCCGCATCCCCGGCGAGCGTGCCAAGGTGAGCGTCGAGAGCTACGACGACCGCATCGACCCAGTCGGTGCCTGCGTGGGCATGAAGGGTTCGCGGATCCACGGCATCGTGAGGGAGCTGAACCAGGAGAACATCGACGTGATCCCCTACACCAGCAATACCAACCTGTACATCCAGCGGTCCCTCACCCCGGCCCGGGTGTCGAACATCGAACTCGACATGGAGTCGCGCCGCGCCAAGGTGTACCTCGAGCCCGACCAGGTGAGCCTCGCCATCGGCAAGGGCGGTACCAACATCAAGCTGGCCAGCCGCCTCGTGAACTTCGAGATCGACGTCTACCGCAACAACGAAGTGGAGATCGACGACGTCGACCTGGAGGAATTCAGCGACGAGATCGAAAGCTGGGTCATCGACTCGCTGAAGAGCATCGGCCTCGATACGGCCCGTTCGGTTATCGAGATGAGCCCCGAGGACCTGGTGCGCCGTACCGACCTCGAAGAGGAGACGATCATGCACGTCCTGAAAGTGCTCGCCGCAGAATTCGACGACGTGCGCTACGTCGAGGAATAGCCCCTCTCCCACCCCACCTACAAAGGCCCCCTCCGCAATCTGGAGGGGGCCTTTTTTAATTTATTCATCTTTCAGTTTTTTCTGAAAATTCTTTAGAACACTTCACTAATAAATGCGGTTTTCCCAGTAACTATCAGGAGATTTGCTGGCGCATCCATTATTTTTCCTGGTATATGTGAAACAAACACACATAGTCTGTTAAAAATTGAACCCGCCAGTTAGGCAATGCCTACATTTAGTTCAACAAAAGGATCCTAAGTTCCCTACGTATGACACAGTACGACTTCTTTGCCCATTTCGACCAGCAATCCCCCCTGCTCCATTCTTTCGCCTACAACCTGACCAAGAATTCGGAGGATGCTAAGGATCTCTACCAGGAAACGGCCTTCCGGGCCATCACCAACCGGGATAAGTTCCTGCCCGGCACGAACCTGAAGGCCTGGCTCTTCACCATCATGAAGAACATCTTCATCCACCCCTACCGGAAGAAGGTGAAGGCCAACACCATCATGGACAACACCGACAACCAGTACTACCTGAATTCAGGAAACCACGCGATCGAGAACGACGCCGACAGCAATATGCTGATCAAGGAACTCACCGAGATGATCGACGAGCTCGACGACTCAACCCGTGTACCCTTCCTCATGCACTACCAGGGCTTCAAATACCAGGAGATCGCCGACCGCCTCAGTCTTCCCCTCGGCACCGTGAAGAGCCGCATCTTCTTCGCCCGCAAGGATCTGAAGACCCAGATCGCCAGCCAGTACGGGAAGCTCCGCGAGCGGTACTGAAGCCATAATTCCGGGATTACCCAGTGTGTCTCTCTCACACCCTTGTGCTATGTAGTATTTACAATGCTAGTTTCTAGTTTTTGAGCGTATCGTAATGTGCCGGCCTGCCGCAGTTAAGCGGCAGGCTCTTATGTTTATAGATGACTGATCGCGACTGGTCCCCCTTCCGCCAAAAGCTGCTCGACTGGTACGACCCCGCCCGGCGGCCGATGCCCTGGAAGGGGGAAACCGACCCCTACCGGATCTGGCTGAGCGAGATCATCCTGCAGCAGACCCGCGTGGCACAGGGATGGCCCTACTTCGAGCGGTTTGTAGCTGCCTATCCGACCGTTTCCGAGTTGGCGGCCGCGGAGGACGATGCCGTGATGAGCCTCTGGGAGGGCCTGGGCTACTACTCGCGGGCCCGCCACCTGCTCCGCGCCGCCCGGCTGGTCGCCGATTCCTTCGACGGCAAATTTCCGGATACCTATACGGGGCTGCTACAGCTTCCCGGCGTCGGGCCCTACACGGCCGCCGCCATCGCCTCATTCGCCTTCGGACGGCAGGTGGCCGTACTGGACGGCAACGTATTCCGCATCCTCGCGCGCTATGCCGCGGACGCCACCCCCATCGATACTGGCCCCGGCAAAAAGCATTTTCAGCTTCTGGTGGACCGGGCCCTGGGGGATGCCTCCGCGTCGGCCTTCAACCAGGCGATCATGGACTTTGGGGCGACGGTGTGTACCCCGCGCGCAGCCGCCTGTGGGGACTGCCCATTGGCGGCAAACTGCCGGGCCCTCCGCGAAAACCGGGTGTACGACCTGCCCGTGAAGGGAAAGCGGATGCTGCGGCGGGACCGCTACTTCCACTACTTGCTGTGTACGGATGAAATGGGGCGACGGATCATTCACCGCCGGGAAGAACGGGATATCTGGCAGCACCTCTACCAGTTTCCCCTCGTGGAGGCGGAGGACATTGACCTGAGGCTTCCCGAACTGGCCGCCACGGACGGATGGCCCGACTGGCTTCCAACCACCGAACTCCATGAAGTACGAAGGAGCGAGCCGCGGCTCCACCAGCTCACGCACCAGCGCATCGCCGTCGTATTCCATACGGTGCAGTGGCCGCGGCCCCATGACCTGCCCCCGGACTATCAGCTGGTCGGTCCGGAGGAGCTGAAAGCGTTTGCCATGCCGCGTGTCATCACCCGCTACCTGGCAGAAAAGTCGCTGACGCTTGATCTATAGCCAACAAATTGTTTTTAATGCCGTAGCTTTGTGGCCTCAATCCGCCCCATGATCAACAAAGTCACCCTCGCCGGGCACCTCGGTACCGACCCCGAGATCCGCACCTTATCCAACGGCACCCTGGTGGCCAAGATCCGTATGGCTACCTCGGAGAGTTACCGCGACAAATCCGGACAGTGGCAGGAGGAGACCCAGTGGCACGACGTGGTCGTGTGGCGCCACCTCGCCGAGCGGGCACAACAGCAACTCCGGAAGGGCAGCCTCATTTTCCTGGAGGGGAAGCTCACCCACCGGAAGTGGCAGGATAAGGAAGGCAACCCGCGCACCACTACGGAGGTGGTGGGTAGTTTCTTCCGGAGCCTGGACGGGAAGGCGGAGGGTGCCGCCCCGGCAGCGGCCACGCAGGGCGGGGAAGACCTCCCCTTCTGAATGCCTGCACCGCGTCAGTACTTCATCCTATCTTTGCGGTTGACCAATTTTTACCGTTGGACCCTACGGATGCGTTTTCCATTCCTTTCCCTACCATCTTGCTGATGAGTAACGGCCTCGAGCTCTTCCTGGGCTTCCTGGCGATTGGGGGGCTGCTATTGATCTCCGGCCTGGTGTCCGGATCGGAAGTAGCCTTCTTCTCCCTCACCCCCAACGACTACGAGGAGATGGAGCAGGAGAACAACCCGGTCCGCGAGAAGCTCTACGAGCTCCGCGAAAAGCCCCGCCTGCTGCTCGCCACCATTCTGATCGCGAATAACTTTATCAACATCGCGATCGTACTGGTCTCCGAGATCATGCTGCGCAAGGTATTCCCGGAGACGCTGTTCGTCTCCTGGGCCCGTGGGATCCAGCAGAGCCTCGCCTTCATGCAGCGCTTCTCCGAGGTGGGCCTCACGGGAGCCATCGCCTTCCTCATCACCGTAATCGGCGTGACCTTCCTGCTCGTCCTCTTCGGAGAGGTAGCTCCCAAGGTTTACGCCAGTTACAACAAGGTGCAGCTCGCCACCCGGATGGCCGGTCCGATCGACCTTATGATGCGGGCCTTCCACCCCCTGGCCTCCAGTCTGGTCAAGGGTGCCTCCATCATCGAGCGCCGCCTGGAGAACCACACCCTGGATGCGGCCGCCGCCAGCCAGGAGGATATCGACGAAGCCATTGACCTGACGGTCAATTTCGACGATGGCAGCGAGGTAAGCCAGCGGCAGGACGTCGACATCCTCAAGCGCATCGTGAAATTCAACAACGTGACCGTCCGGCAGATCATGCGCTCGCGCGGGGACGTGGTCGCCGTTGACGGCAAAATTGACTACGCCCAGCTCATCGCGGTGGTCCGCGACTCCAGCTACAGCCGCATCCCCGTCTTCGAGGAGGATTTTGATAAGGTCAAGGGCATTCTTTACGTCAAGGACCTGCTCGGCCACCGCCACGAGCCCGAATCCTTTAACTGGGGCCACCTCGTGCGGGAGGATATCCTCTACGTACCGGAGAATAAGAAGATCAGCGACCTGCTCAAGGAATTCCAGACGGAGAAGACCCACATGGCCATCGTCGTCGATGAGTACGGCGGCACGGAGGGCATCGTGACCCTCGAGGACGTACTGGAGGAGGTCATCGGCGACATCCACGACGAATTTGACGAAGACGATGAAATCATCTTCCAGCGCATCGACGAGCTCAATTACGTCTTCGACGGCAAGACAATGCTGAATGACGTCTACCGCGTCCTGAAAATGAATACCTCCATCTTTGAGCCGGTAAAGGGAGAGGCGGAATCACTCGCCGGCCTATTCCTCGAGATCCTGGGCCGCATCCCGGAGGTGGGGGAAGAGATCTCCTACGAGGGCTACCGCTTCCAGGCGATGTCGGTTAACACCCGTCGCATCGAGGAGGTCCTCATCACCCTGCCCGAACCCCCCGAAACCGAAGCAGCGCCCGAAAACTGACCCGCCCGCCATGTACGGACCCGAACAACAACGGCAGCTCTATACCCGCTCCAAGGAATACCTCGCCGGATCTACGAACGGTGACCCGGAGCAGCAGCTGCCCGAAATCCGCTACCTGCTCCGCTACCACGAATGGCGCTACTACGTCCAGGATGACCCCGTACTGAGCGACTACGAATACGACCAGCTCTTTAAGCAACTGGAAGCGCTGGAGGAAGCTAACCCGGCGCTTATCACTCCCGACAGCCCTTCCCGGCGGGTCGGCAGCGACCTCACCGGCAACTTCGAAAGCGTGCCCCACCTGGTGCCGATGCTGAGCCTGGGCAACAGCTACCATGCCGAGGACCTGGAGGAATTCGACCGGCAGGTCAAGCGGATGCTCAACCTGGACGAGGCAGCCCCCCTGGCGTACGCGGTCGAACCCAAATTCGACGGCGGTACCATCGCACTGGTCTACGAGAACGACCGGCTGGTGCGTGCCGCCACCCGCGGCAACGGCGTCTACGGCGAGGAGATCACCCACAACGCCCGCGTCATCCGCTCGATACCCCTGACCGCCGAATTCAGCCGCTTCGGCCTCCACCGGGTGGAACTCCGCGGGGAAGTGATCATTCGTAAAGATCGCTTTCTCACCCTTAATGAGTCCCGCGCGGCGGCCGGGCTCACCCTCTTTGCCAATCCCCGGAATACCGCTACCGGCGGTCTCCGCATGAAGTCGCCCGCCGAGGCCGCCGAACGGCAGCTCGAGGCCTTCATTTACAGTTTCGGCTACGGCACCGACGCCGACGGACAGGACGCGGTGCAGGCCCTGGAGACCCACACCCACGCCCTGGACGTGCTCGCCGAACTCGGCTTCAAGGTGCCGGCGGCCGGCGTCGAACGCACCCGCACCGCAGACATCTGCGGCGCGGCGGCCTTCTGCCAGCAGTGGGAAGGTGAGCGTGAAGGTTATGCCTACGAGATCGACGGCATGGTCGTCAAGGTCGACGACCTCCGCTTACAGGAACGCGCCGGCTACACGAGCCATCACCCCCGCTGGGCCATCGCCTACAAATTTGCCGCCCGCCAGGCCACTACCACCCTGCTGAGCGTGGAGTACCAGGTCGGTAAGATCGGCACCATCACCCCCGTCGCGAAAACGGAACCCGTGGCCCTCGCCGGCGTAATGATCAGCAGCGTCAGTCTGCACAATGAAGACTTCATCCGGGAAAAGGACCTCCGCCTCGGCGACCGCGTCCTGCTGGAGCGGGCCGGCGACGTGATCCCCTACATCGTCAAGCCGCTGGAAGAGCTGCGCGACGGCTCGGAGGAACCGATCGTATGGCCCGTCACCTGCCCCGTCAACCAGACCGGGGAGGAGGTGCCCCTCGTGCGGGCGGAGGGAGAGGCGGCCTGGCGGTGCCCCGTCTGCGTCTGTGGTGCCCAGAACCTGCAGCGCATCATCCACCACGTATCGAAGGCGGCCATGGACATCGACGGCATGGGCCGGCGATACGTGGAGCAATTCTACGAATTGGGCTGGCTCAAGACCATCGTGGATGTCTATCGCCTTCCCTACGACGAGATCGCCCGCCTGGAAGGATTCGGGGAGCGATCCGCCGATAACCTGCGGCAGAGCGTGGACGCGGCCCGGAGCAATCCGCTGTGGCGGTTACTGCACGGCCTCAGCATCCACCACCTGGGCAAGAAGGCCAGTCAGCTCCTTGCGCAGAACGTGGATCACGTAATGGACCTCGCCGGCTGGACGGAAGAGCAGTATCTCCACATCAAGGACATCGGCCCCACCGTGGCCCAGAATGTGGCGGCCTACTTCGCCAATCCCATCCACCTGGAGCAGCTGCGCGAGCTGGAGGATCTGGGGGTGAACGTGCGCCCCAACGGCGAGGACCGCCCCGCCGCCCAGGTCACCGAAGGGCCCTTCGTAGGGAAAAGCATGCTCTTTACCGGTAGCCTGCAGCAGCTCAGCCGCAAGGAGGCCCAGGAAAAGGCCGAGGCCGCCGGGGCCCGCATCGTATCCGCCGTCAGCGGCAAGCTCGACATCCTGGTCGTGGGCGAAAAGCCCGGCTCGAAACTGAAGAAGGCGGAGGCCCTCGGTACCGTGCAGGTGATGACGGAGACGGAGTTTCTGAACCTGGCGTAGGGTAGCCAGACTTGCAGCCTGGCTACCCGGCACAAACCCTACACCCCCCGCCGGGGTTCTTACCAAGAAAAGACCATGGCCGAGCAAACCTCCTTCCACGACCTGATCAATGGGGATACCCCCGTGCTGATCGACTTCCACGCCACCTGGTGCGGGCCTTGTCATGCCTACTCCCCTATCCTGAAGCAACTCAAGGAAGACCTCGGCGACCAGCTTCGCCTGGTCAAGATCGACGTGGACCGCAATCCCGATATCACCCAAAAGCTCGGCGTACAGGCCATGCCCACCACGATGATCTTTCACCGCGGTGAACTAAAGTGGCGGGCCGCCGGCGTTCAAAGCCCGCAAACCCTCCGCGACGAACTGGCCAAACTGAATTAATTGGTTCCCGGGGGATTGTCTAAATTGCGCGCCCCCCATGAACGCTTCCCTTAGTCCACTGGCCATTATCGGCATCGTATCCGTCTACTTCGCGGTGCTCGTGCTGGTTTCCTTTTTTACCTCCCGCAACCATACGGGGAATGCGGACTTTTTCCTGGCCGGTCGTAAATCCCCGTGGCCGCTGGTGGCCATCGGCATGGTGGGCTCCAGTCTCTCCGGGGTCACCTTTATCAGCATCCCGGGGGCGGTCGGTGCCGGGGGGGTCAACCAGGCGTTCAGCTATATGCAGGTGGTCATTGGTTACCTGCTGGGCTATCTCTTCATCGCCCTGGTACTGCTGCCGCTCTATTACCGCATGGGGCTCACGAGCATCTACGAGTACCTGCGCAGCCGCATCGGCTGGTACGGCTACAAGATCGGGGCCTTCTATTTTCTACTTTCCCGCACCATCGGTTCGGCTTTCCGGCTCTTCCTCGTGGCGGTAGTACTGCAAAGGTTCGTGGCCGATCCGGTGGGCATCCCCTTCTTCGTCACCGTGGCAGTGGCCATTGTACTCATCTGGCTCTACACCTTCCGCGGGGGCATCAAGACGATCATCGTCACGGATACGCTGCAGACCGTCTGCATGCTGCTCGCGGCCGGCATCACGGTGTACTATATCTACCATGCCCTGGAGACCGACTTCGGCGGCATGGTGCGCATGATCGAGCAGAGCGATTACAGCCAGTGGTTCTTCTTCGAGGGCGGCTGGAGCGACCCGAATAACTTCTTCAAGCAGTTCCTCAGCGGGGCGCTGATCACCATCGTCATGACCGGCCTCGACCAGGACATGATGCAGAAGAACCTGAGCATGCCGAACTTCCGCGACGCCCAGAAGAATATGCTCGTCTTCAGCATCGTCCTCGTCTTCGCGAACCTGCTGTTTCTCTGCCTGGGCGCGCTACTCTACATCTACGCCGCCACGGTGGGCCTGCCGGTACCCGAGAGCTCTGACCTTCTTTATCCCACGATCGCGCTCGTCAATCTGCCGCCCATGGTGGGCGTGCTCTTCGTGCTCGGCATCGTCGCGGCGGCCTACTCGAGTGCCGACAGCGCGCTGACGGCCCTGACCACCTCCTTCTGCGTGGACTTCCTCGGGATGCGCGAAACGGACGAGGGGGCGGGAGCGCAGGTGCCGGGGGACGGTGGCCAGCGGCAGCGGCTGCTCGTCCACTCGGGCTTCTCCGTGCTATTGTTCCTGGTGATCATGGCCTTCGAGGTGATCAACAATACGGCCGTGATCAACAGCCTCTTCAAGGCGGCGGGCTACACTTACGGGCCGCTGCTGGGGCTGTTTGCCTTTGGTCTCCTCACCAACTTCCGGGTGCGGGAGGAGCTCATGATCGGTTCGGTGCGGGTGCCGGCCCTGCTCATCATCTGTCTGCTGTCGCCCATCATTTCCATGGTGGTCGATTACTACTCCGCCGAGTTACTGGGCGGCTTTCAGTTCGGCTTCCTCATCCTGGCCTTCAATGGTCTGCTGACTTTCATCGGCCTCATCGCGCTCAGCGAACTGGGCGAACCGGCGGACGATGCCTTCACCGGCGGCGACTACGCCTGAGCCCCGTCCTTAGCCACCGGCATTCCCGGCGGATATCAGGTTGCGGGTCGGCGGTACCCTGCTTACCTTGTGGCCTTTAATCAGATTACCCCCAACCCATGAGTCAAATCCGCGCCGCCATTACGGGAGTACAGGGCTATGTGCCCGACTACGTACTCACCAACGATGAACTGGCTACCATCGTCGACACCAATGACGAGTGGATAA
>JBGTHX010000012.1:0-14799 GCA_041746055.1 Lewinella sp.
GGTCGCGACCGAGCAGGTATTCCGCTTCGATGGGACGGCGTAAGGGACCCGGTACCTGTACCTTGCGCCGCCTGAGTCCGGGTTGCCCGGCCAGCAATTGCAGGCTGCCTTCTCCCCCATCGGCCAGGGGTTGGAGGATTACCTCGGCACGCGGCCAGGCCGCGCGGACGCCGCGGGCTATGGCCGCGGCGGCTTCGGAGGCGCTGAGGCTGCCCTTGAATTTATCGGGACAAATGAGTACGGTCACCGCGGGTGGCGGCTAAAGCTCGCGGACCCAGAAGTTGCGGTAGGCCACCTTGTTGCTGTGGTCCTGCAGCTGGATCACGTCGTCGCCGTGGGCCACGTAGTGGGGCAGACCGATGTATTCGGTGGGGCCCTTGATCTCGAAGTTGTTGAGCACCACGACGCCGTTCATGAGCAAGGTCACGTAGGCGGGGCGGATCAGCATGCCGTCGTCGTTAAAGTGGGGAGCGGTATAAATGATATCGTAGGCCTGCCACTCGCCCTGGGGCTTGAGGGCATTGACCAGGGGCGGGGTTTGCTTATAGATCGAGCCGGCCTGACCGTTGGTGTAGGTATCGCTGCCTTCGCTCTCGAGTACCTGCACTTCGTAGCGGTTCTGCAGGAAGATACCGCTGTTGCCGCGCTGCTGCCCCTGCTTGTCGGGCTCGTTGGGCGACATCCATTCCACGTGCAGTTGCATGTCGCCGAATTTTCGGCGCGTGGTGATGGCGCCGGTTCCCGGATTAACTACCAGGGCGTCTCCATCCTTGGTCCACTGCGAAGGACCGCTACCATCGGCCTTCACCCACTCACTGTCGTCCGCGCCGGGGCCGATGAGGATGATGGCGTCTTCCGGAGCTTCCCCGAGAGTAGCGCCGGGCTTCACCTTGGGAGGTACCGGTTCGTAGTATTCGGTGGCCTTGGGATCCGTTATCTGACCGTAGCAGCTCATCGCTACTGTACAGAGAAGAAGGAGGAGAAGGTTCTTGCGCATGGTTGACTTTTTGTGGTGCCCAAGGTAAAACATAGGCTGCATATGTTCAGCGCTCCGCCGCACGCCCGGCGAAGGGCACTGCAAAGCGATACAGGTCACGGGCCACGTGGCTGCGTGGGAAGACGGCCCGTGCCTCCCGCTCGAAGGCCTCCAGGTTACCGTACCGGCTGCTGAAGTGCCCGAGGATGAGGGTACCGGCACCCGCCGCGGCCGCCGTTTCTGCCGCCTCGCGGGCCGTCGAGTGTCCCTTCTTCCTGGCCTCCTCGGCCATTTCGTGCAGAAAGGTGGATTCGTGGTACAGGAGATCGACTCCGGCCACGTATCCGCTCAGTTCGGGGAAGGAAACCGTATCGGAGCAGTAAGCATAAGCGCGGGTCGCGGGGGGCGGGACCGTCAGTTCCGCGTGGGGAACGATTCTGCCATCCGGACATATAAAGTCCCCTCCTGCCTTGATGGCGGGGATGTCGGAATACGGGATAGCGTACTCCACTATCTTCTCTTTCAGGATATTGGCGGGCCTGGGCCGCTCGCGGATCAGGTACCCGTTGGTGGCGATGCGGTGACGGAGCGGGAACGCAAAGATGTCCAACTCCCCTACCGTGGCTACGGGGCCGAAATCGGCGGCCGTATGCTCCGCGAAGGTGAGCACAAAGGGCAGGCGGTAGCGGTCGAGCTCCAACAGGGGCGCCAGTTTGTCGCGCAGTCCGGGCGGACTGATGATGTGCAAGGGGGTGGTGCGGTCGCTCAGGGCGAGGCTGGTGATCAGTCCCGGGAGTCCGAAAAAGTGGTCGCCGTGCAGGTGGGTGATCAGAATCAGCGGCACCCGTCCCATCCCGATACCGGCGGCGCGCAGCTGCATCTGGGTACCTTCCCCGCAATCGATCAGAATATCCGTGGCCTCACTCTGGAAGAGGTGGCCGGAGGCGTGACGGTCCGGACCGGGTACCGCCCCGTTAGAACCCAGAATAGTTACGCCAAACCGCAAGCCGGCTATTCGTCGCCGGGCTCTGCCTGCATGTCGCGTTGCAGTTCCTCCATGAAAACGAAATCGACCGCTTCGCTCCTGGTGGGGAGTATGGTCAGGACGCTGTCGACCTTGCTGATCTCTACCAGCCGCTTGACGGCGGCGTGCTCGACGCCGGTCACCACGAAGGTGCCCAGGTTGCTCCAGAGCCGGCGGGCGGTGAGTATGGCACTGAGGCCGGAGGAATCGACGTACTTGACCGAACTCAGGTCGAGCACCAGGTTGGTGATACCCTCGTTGGCCAGGATCACGAACTCCGATTTGAGCTGGGGGGCTACGGCGGAATTGAGGTTCTCCTCCTCGGGCTTGATCACACTGTAGCGCTCCTGTTTGTCTATGCTGAATTTCATCGGTAGTCCTTTCTTAAGTTGGTCGTAGTGAAGGGGCAAATGTAGGCAAAAGCCGCATAACCTCTTCGCTACATCAATCCTCCACACGCAGGAAAAAACTGGCCAGGATCAGGAGCAGGATCATCAGCACGGCCACCAGGCCTAGTCCCACCCGTAGTCCCTCCACGCCGGGAAAGAGCCACACGCCCGCGGGCAGACGGGTATTCTGGTAATCGGAGATGAAGCCGATCAAAGGCGGGCCGAACAGAAAGGCCGAGTAACCGATCGTGCTCACCGAACTGATGCCTACGCCGGACCGCAGGCCCGGCACTTTGCTGGCCTGACTGAAGAGGACCGGCACCACGTTCGACAAGCCGAGCCCCACCAGTCCGAATCCGGCGATCGCCATCGGAGCTACGGGAAAGAGAATAGCGGCCATCACCCCGATCAGCGCCAGGCCGGCACCCGCTACGATCACCGTCCGGGAGCCCACCCGCCCCCGCAGGCCATCCCCTACCGCCCGCCCGACGAGCATGGCTCCGCTAAAGGCCGCCTGCCCGAAGGGGGCCAGGTACTCCGCGCTGCCCGTCACCCGGGTCATGTATAGAGGCGTCCAGTCGGCCATGGACCCCTCCCCGATCATCGTACATAAGGAAGCCAATCCCAATAACACGATCGCCGTACCGAATTTCCGGCCGGCACCGTCTCCCGTGTCCGCCTCCGCCGAATCCTCGTCCCGCAAAAAGTGCCGCAGCGCGTAGGCGGAGAGTCCGCAGGTGAGGAGTGAAATGGCCAGCAGGTGAGGACCGATATCAAAGCCCAGGGCGATGAAGCCGGCGGCCGTGCCGGCTCCCAGAAACATGCCCGCGGAGAAGCAGGCATGGAAGGAGGAGGTGATGGGGCTGCCCCAGAGTTTCTCCACCTCAACGGCCTGGGCGTTTATGGCCACGTCCATCACCCCCGTGGAGATGCCGATGAGCGGCACTACCGCCAGCAGACTGTAATAACCCGGCATGTAGGCCAGCAAAGGGACGGACAGGATGAACAGGATCGTCGAGGCAATAGCGAGTTGCCGGCTCCCGTTTCTCACGATCAGAAAGCCGGCCAGCGGCATCGCAACCAGTCCGCCGACCGCCAGGCACGTCAGCACGAAACCGGTCTGCCCGTTGTCGATACCGTACACCTCCTGTAAGCGCGGCAGCCGGCTGGTCCAGTTGGCGTACACCAGTCCGTTGATGGCAAAGGCGAGGGCTACGCCGATGCGGCTGCGGACAAGGGAGCGGGAGTGTGTGATGGATCGGAAATTGAAGGGCGAAAATTACGGTACCCGCAGCAGAACCCAGGATTCGTCGGTGAAGTACACCCGGTACAAACCCTCCCCCTCGGCGTGGATCGCCCCGACCTCGAGGTGGTTGGCCGCTCCGCCCAGATCCACCAGCTCTACGCTACCGTCTTCCCGCAGCAGTTGGAGCGCCGCGGCATCCTGTCGGCCCACCCGCGGCAACACCTCCAGGGCATTCCCGCCCAGCAAAATACCATTCGACGTGCGCTGAATCACGCGTACCGGAGTGATCTGCGCCGCTTCCGGCAAGCCGGTGACCTGCCATTTACCCGAGGCATCGCGCCGCAGCCGCAGATGCGCGAGGGTTTCCGCTACCAGCGGTGGCTCCTCCAGGTCGGGGAAATTCTCCGGAAAGTCGCGGCCGCTGAAGTCGGCATAACTCAGGTTATTCCGGCGCCAGCCCGGAAGCTGCAGGGAGAGCTCGTCCTTGTCGGCCAGGCTGTACTCCCGCCCGTCGCGCACGTAGGTGACCAGGGGGTCCCGACGCCCGTTCCCATCCAGGTCCGGGAGGTACAGGCGGAGCGGTTCCTCCGAAGTCGGCTTACCTAACGAACTGTTCAGCCCCCAGTTGCCGGCTATGATCTCCTCCCGTCCGGTAGGCCCGGTGAAGGCCACGCACTGCCATAGCCCGCGGGTACCCGCTACCGTCTCGTATTCCCATCCTTCGGCCGTACGGCGGCCAATCCGCAGGGGCCGCCACGGTCCGGCCTCGATTTTCCATTCCCCCTCCTCGGCCACGAGGGTGTAGCGCGCCTCCACTTCCGGGATCGCCCCCGCGAAGGGCTGCAGCGGCTCCCGGTCGAAGCTCGACTTACCACCGGCGGGAAGGTGGTCACCCGGCAGGTCCGTGCTCCGGGCGAGGATCCGGAGCAATTGGGTGTCGGTCGGGGGACTTACCGGGTTGGGTTGTGGCCGGGTCACCTCGGACTGAGAAAGAAAACCGCGCTGGGCCGTTCGCGCGAAGTGCCGTGCCCCTCCCTGCCCCGCTGCGGCGAGGGTATTCTCATAGAGCGTTACCGGAGCATTGACGTTATTCAGCACCAGATCGGGGTCGCCGTCCCCGTCGAGATCGGCCACCGCGGCGCCGGTGGTGCTGCCGACGAGTCCGAGGCCCCAGTCCACAGAGCGGTACCTCAGGCTGCTGTCGCGTACGAAAAGCTGATTCGCCACCTGACCCGGCGGCATCGCGGCGGCCACTTCCAGGTTGGTCTTCGCGCGGGAGGCGGAAGAGCCGATGAATTTCAGGTAGTCCAGGTCGTTCGGTCGCCGCTCGATCCCGTTCGATACGAATACCTCGTTCACGCCGTCCAGGTCAAAATCCTCGATGAGCACCGACCAGCTCCAGTCGGTAGCCGCCAACCCGGACAGCTCCCCGATCTCGGAGAAGTTGCCCCCGCCCCGGTTCCACTGCACCCCGTTACGCGGCAACTGGTCGTGGTACCCGGAGCGGCGCTTCAGCCGGTAGAGGTTGTAGGGCTCGGTACTGACCGTCGACTTCAGGACGTGCTCCTCCCCGGGCCGCATATCCAGGGTAATCAGGTCCGGCCGGCCGTCGTTGTCCAGATCCCCCACGTCGCTGCCCATGCTGAAATTGGAGGTGTGGCCGGTACGCTCGCGGATCGATTCGGTGAAGTGACCCGCGCCGTCGTTGAGGTACAGGTAGTCGTTCTCGGAAAAGTCGTTGCAGACATAGATATCCGGAAAGCCGTTCCCGTCGTAGTCCGCCACCGCCACGCTCAGGCCGTATCCGATGCGGGAGGAATACAGTCCGGCTTCCGCGGTGACATCCCGGAACTGCCCCTCATCGTTGCGCAGGAGTAGGTCGCCGGCCAGGGAGTCGCGGACGTTTCGGGCGGCCCCGTCGCGGTAGGTGGCATCGCTGTGTACGGAGTGCCGGAGCAGGTACATATCGTCATCCCCGTCCCCGTCGTAATCAAACCAGTAAGCCTGGGTATTGAACCCGTTGAATGCCAGCCCGTAATCTTTTGCCGATTCGATAAATTTCCCACCCGGCTGCTGAACGAACAGCTCATTTCGTCCGGTAAAACTCTTGTACCCGCCCACGGCACAGACGTAGAGGTCCGGTAGTCCGTCCCGGTTGATGTCCGTGACGCTGATACCGGTAGTCCAGTTTCCCGCACCTGCGACCCCGCCCTCCTCCGTGGCGTCGCGGAATTTCCAGTTGCCCTCGTTGATGTAGTAGCGGTTGGGTAGCTGGTTGTTGGTGAAGTAGAGGTCAGCCAGCCCATCCCCGTTGATATCGGTGGCGGCCACCCCCCCGCCGTTGTAGAAGTACAGGTACTCCACGATATTCATTTCCTCCGTGGGCGTGAGCAGGTTCTCGCTCTCGACTCCGGTACCGTCGCGTTCCACAAACCGGGGCGTAGGGCCGCCTTCCGGGGCGGGGGCGCAGGTGCCCAGGACTGCCAGCAGGACGCAGGCCGGTACGATCTTCCCCACCCCGCTCATCGCTGGAGGATGACGGGTGGCAGATTATTGCGGCCCAGCAGGTACCGGCCCCGGCCCAGGGCGGCGGCGGCCCGGATCTCTCCCTCCACTTTGAGGCCGCTACTGGCAGCCGGTACCGCCGAGAATCTGCCGGTGCCATCGTTCTGCAGCAATAGTCCCCGACCGGCGTCGTAGCGGCCCATTTCGGGCTTGACGTAGTAGAAGTTACCGCCGAGAAAGAGGTCGGTGTCCCCATCGTCATCGAGGTCTTCGGCGAGGATGGTGTAGATCGGCGTTTCCTGAGCTTCCTGGGGGAGGTAGCTAATCTCGAAGTCGCCCGGACCGCGATTCATCAGGGCCAGCGAGCGGAGTTCGGTCGCCTGGTAATACAGGCTCTTCTCCAGCGCTTCCTTGCCGAATACGTCCTTCATGGTCTTGTCCCCGAAGTCGGAGTACTTGAGGTAGCGCTTGCGAAGCCCCGGCATTTGCTTGACGAGGTCGTGGAGCAGCGGGAGCGGGTAGATCGAGTCGCCCTCGTACATCGACACCACCTGCTCGGCGGTTCCGTTGCCGTCGAAGTCGTTCACGTGCATCATGACCGGCCGCTCCGGACTGGCGCGGAAGCGGCTGTTCAGGCCGTGGTTGCCGAGGATAAGGTCGGGGCGCCCGTCCCGGTCCAGGTCGGCGACCGCCAGGGCGGTGTACCAACCGGTGAGGGTGGCGACCTGCTCCCCCAGGTCAAAATTCACCAGCTGGCCGTCCGCGTAGCGGTAGGCCCGGGGGGCCGTGTACTCCCCCACCACCACCAGCTCGCGGCGTCCGTCGCCGTCGAGGTCGGCCCAGGCGGCATCGGTCACCATGCCGGTGCCTTCCACCACCTGCTCCGTGAAGTTGCCGCGTCCGTCATTGAGCAGGAGATAGCTGTCGGGCACGATGCCGTAGGCGCCCGATCGCATGCGGGTTCCAACGAACAGGTCTACATCCCCGTCGCCGTCCACGTCGTTGGGAGCTACGCTACTGCCCACGGCGGGCTGCCGCTTGCTCGGGAGCACTTGCGCGGAGCGGGTCCAGCCACCCGCGCCATTCAGGTAGAGACGATCCAGCAAGGCCGTGGACGCCGCTCCGAACTCGCTGCTACCCGATACCACGTAGAGGTCGTCGTCACCGTCGCCGTCGGCATCGAAGCAGGCACAGGCCACATCCTCACTCACGCGATCGGCTTCGAAGAGGGGGCTGGCGCTGCGGACGTAGCGGTCCCCCCGGGATACGTACAGGGCACCCGGTTCATCGCGGGCGCCACCGAGATAGAAGTCCGGCTTTCCGTCGCGGTTGAAGTCGCCCGTACACAGGGCCGGCCCTTCCGCGCTCAGCATCTGGTAGACGAGCGGGTCGCGGTCGAAATCGCTGTAGCGGTTCTCCCGGTGGACGAAATCCACGCCCAGTTCCTCGGGCATGACTTGCCGGAACATCGGCCTGGCCGCCGCCAGCGTCGCGGTGGAGTCATCAGCCTCCTTGCCGGCCTCCGAAACGACCAGCAGCTGATTCAGCTGCGGCTGCTGGACCACCGATTTACCTCCCTCGGGCCACTCTACTTCGACCCGGTCCACGGATTCCAGGGCGCCCAGCCCGAAGTGCATACGGTACTGCATGCTCGATTCGAAACCGCGCATGGGCATGTGCTCCAGGTAGAACCGCCGGTCGCCGGCGAAGACGGTAGCCTTCGCGCCTACGGCAAAGGAGTTCTCGCCGGTGCCGGTGAGTTCGAGTTGCAGCCAGTGGTTACCGGTGGAATGATTACGGTACACCAGGGCGGCGGCGTTGGTGTTGTTGATCACCAGGTCCAGGTCACCGTCGTTGTCCAGATCCCCGTAGGCCGACCCGTTCGTGAAGCCGGTCAGGTCCAGGCCCCACTCCCGAGCGACGTTCCGGAAGCGGTAGCCGCCGGTTTCACCGAGGTTCTGGAAAGCCTGGTTCGGTACCGGATTCGAGGGGATAGCCTCCACCAGGAGTTTGAAGTCCACGCTGCCCCCCGCCGTGACCTTCTGCTTGAATTCGTCATCGGCGATGTAATCCAGGAAGTCGCGGTTCGTGAGGTCCTGATAGATACCGTTGGCTACGAAGAGGTCCTTGTAGCCGTCGTTGTCCATGTCGAAGATCAGGGCGCCCCAGCTCCAGTCGGTAGCCTCTACCCCGCTCAGCCGGCCGATCTCGCTGAAGGTGCCGTCGCCGTTGTTCCGCTGCAGCATGTTGCGGGTGAACTGGTGGTAGTAATCGTTCTTGAGGTTGTACTGGTAGCGGTTCCAGTTCTCGAAGGTGGTGGCCTCCTTCATGCGCTGGTTGGAGGCGGGGAGCATTTCGGTGACAAAGAGTTCGCTGTCGCCGTCGTTGTCGATGTCGGCCAGGTCGGCGCCCATGCTCGCGGCGCTGATGGACTGCATGGCATCGGTGAGTGTTTCCCGGAAGGTGCCGTCCCGGTTGTTGAGGTAGAGGTAATCGCGCTCGAAGAAGTCGTTACTCACGAAGATGTCGGGCCAACCGTCGCGGTCCACGTCCCCCACCGTCACCCCGAGCCCAAAGCCGATGATCGACCCATAGATACCCGCCTGCTCGCTCACGTCATGGAAGTAGCCGGCGCGATTTTCGTAGAGGCGGTCACCGCCCACGGAATCGCGCTTCGGCCGTTCGTTCCGTTCCAGGTTGAAGGAACCGATGGCCTGGTAACTGTTGTTGAGCAGGTAGAAGTCCAGGTCGCCGTCGCGGTCGTAATCGAAGAATACCCCATGGGTGCTCAGTCCCTCGTTCGCCAGGCCGTATTCCGCGGCCGCCTCCTCGAAGGTGCCGTCCTGGCGGTTGATGTACAACTCATTGCGGCGGTTGTCCCCGGCGATATCTCCGGAGTTGCAGACATAGAGGTCCAGCCAGCCGTCGGCGTTCACGTCGGCCATCGTGACGCCCGTACTCCAGGCCGCCCGGCCGGCCACCCCGGCCTCCTCCGTTACGTCGCGGAAGTGCATATTGCCCTCGTTGAGGTATAGCCGGTTCGCCACCTGGTTACCACTGAGGTAGATATCAGTAAGCCCGTCGTTGTTGACGTCCCCCAGCGCCACGCCCCCTCCGTTGTAGAAGTTCCGGTAGGTGTAGATATTGAAGTCCTGATCGAAGTCGAGCAGGTTGGCAAATTCCACCCCGGATTCCGCGGGGGACAGGGCCTCGAAGCGCGTCTGCCCGTCCCACTCCGGGGCGGTGTCTGCTACGCGGGACTCCCCCCCGCATCCCGCCAGCAGCCCCAGCACCAGCGTTGCCGCCCAGAAATATACCGATCGGTAAAGCATGGTCTATCGGGCAAGTCCAAGTGGATCGCTGTGGAGAGCGGAGAGATCGGCAATGATGACCGTTACACTGGTCTGGTCGGCCTCCCAGGCCGCCACGAGACGGCTGCCGTCCACGGCGGTGTAGGTGGTGCCGTAGGAGGGGTGCTCCAGCGGGGTCAGTTGGGTACCCAGGGTGCGGTCCAGGTAGTCCACGACCTGGGGCAGCAGTTTGTCGGCGTACGCCGCCTTGTTCCAGGGCGACCAGTCCTGGTACATGAACTCGGCGTCGATACCCTGCAGGATCCGCGGCACCTGGGCTGAAAAGATGGGCCGGAAACTCAGCTTGGCGGGCCGGTCAAGATCATTTTCCATTATGTGATCCGCCGAGTTGGACGTAGATCCCATGGTGATCAGCTGCTGCCGGTTGAGTTCGGTACACCGGTCGTAGTAGGACTGGTCGGTGATGCCCAGCGGGATACCGAGCAGGGCGGCGGCGTCCGGCAATTCGGCCTGTAATCCTTCGGACACCGCCCGCCGGTACTGCCCCACGGGGGAATCGTCCGGCTTGGCGCAGGAGACCACTAGGAACAGAAAAATCAGCAGGTAGGCTGGGTAGGTTTTCATTTTCGATTGATTGATAACTTCAGCAGCGACATCCCCGAGCCGGCCACGACCAGGGTGGTGTCCCGCCCGCGATCCACTACGGGTACGATGGCCCGGATGTCGCCCGCAAGGTACAGTTCCGTTTCGCGCGGCGCCCGGGAGGTAAAGGTGCCGTCGCCATGGCCGGTGAGCACCGCTCCGAAGCCGGCGGCGTATATACCCGTTTCGGGGCGGCCGACCGACTGGTTACCGGCCGCGATAAGGTCCATTCGCCCGTCGCCGTCGAGATCCATAGCCGCCAGCGCGTAGACCGGCGAAAGTTGGGCCTCCGTGGGGAGGGGGAGCAGGCGGGGTCCCGTGGCGGTATTCAGCACCGCCATGGACCGCAGTTGCACGGCGCGACCGACCACGGAGCGTTGGAGCGTGGCGGGGTCGAAAAGTTCTTCCAGGGTTTTTCCCGGGTAGTCGGCGTAGCGGCCCACGCGCTTGCGCAGGGAAGGTACCTGTTTGACCAGGTCATCCCGCAGTGCCAGCGGATAGGCCCGCCCATCCTCGCCGTACTGGGTCAGGATCTGCTCCGCCTTTCCGTTGCCGTCAAAGTCGTTGACGTGCAGTTCGAGGGGCTGGTCGGGGGAGGCGTGCAGGCGGGAGTTCAGTCCGTGGTTACCACCGATTATATCGTCCCGGCCGTCGCCGTCCAGGTCGGCCGCGGCGAGTGAATGCCAGAGCCCTCCGGAGTCCGGGACCTCGTCGATGCCCAGTATCTCGCCGCGCGGTCCGAACTGCACGTAGCGGAGGGGCGCGAACTCGCCGGCGACGACGAGTTCCACTTCCGGGTCGTCATCCACGTTGGCCCACACCGCGGCGGTGATCATCCCCAGCCCTTCGAATTCCTTCGCCGGTGATGCAGAGAACCTGCCCCGCCCGTCATTCAGGAGCAGGTAGCTGGTGGCCGGTACGCCGTACAATCCGGGTCGCAGTCTACCTCCGATGAAGAGATCCATATCTCCGTCGCCATCGACATCGTGGGGCGCCACGCAGGAGCCGGCCACCAGCCGGCTGGACACCGGCAGCAGTTGCTCGCTCCGGGTCCAGCGGTCGCTGCCGCCGTTCAGGTAGAGGTGGTCAAGGAGCACGGTAGAGGCGGGACCAAATTGATTGCTGCCCCCCACTACGTAAAGGTCGAGATCACCGTCGCCGTCCGCATCGAAAAAGGCGGAGGCTACATCCTCCCCCGCCGCTACCTCGTCCAGCAAGTCAGTAGCCGTTGCCGTGTAGGATCCGTCCGGCCGGGCCCGGAGCAGACGTCCGGACTGTCCCGCGGCGCCACCGAGGAATAGGTCGGTCAGTCCATCCCCGTTCCAGTCACCGGCGCAGAGGGCCGGCCCTTCGTTGTTGACGCCGATAAAGAGCAGCGGGTCGCGGTCGAAGTCGGTGGCACGGTCTTCCCGGTGCACCACCGCTTGTCCGTCCGCCATCACGGAACCAGCGGTGAATCCATAGGGGTGAAGGCTCTCTTCTGATCCGGCCACTTTCCCTCCGGGCAGGCCATCCTCACCCTGCCGCAAGCTGACCACCGAGGAATCAGGCAGCGAGAAGGTAGCCTCAGTCCCGTCCGGCCACACGACGCGTAAAGCGGCGGGACGGCCAGACAGGTGCAGCCGTTTGTCCACGGTACTCTGGAAACCCCGCATCGGTTCCAGCTCGGCGTACTCTACCTGACCGGAATCACGCATGGCGTAGATCTTCGCCCCGATAGCGTCGGGGTTACCGGGCTGGGTGCTGACCAGGCGGATCATGCGGCCGCGGGCCTCCGAATTGTTGCGGTAGAGACCGGCTACGGCGTCCACGTTGTTGATTACCAGGTCCAGGTCGCCATCGTTGTCCAGGTCCGCGTAGGCCGCGCCGTTGCTGTAAGTGGTCTGACCGAGCCCCCAGTCCGCACTCACGTCGGTAAAGGTGAGGTCACCGTGGTTGACGAACAGGGCGTTGGAGAGGGCTTCCTGCGGGATCAGATCGATCAGGTCGGTGATCCCCTTCCCCTCTTCGCGCACCATGCGCCGGACCGCGTCCGGGTTGCCGTTGAAGTTGATGTAGTCCTGATCGAGCAGGTCGCGACCCGTCCCGTTAGCTACGAAGATGTCGCGCAGTCCGTCGCCGTCGAAGTCGGCCATCAGCGCGCCCCAGCTCCAGTCGGTGGCCTCCACGCCGGCAAAACGGCCGACCTCGCTGTAGTAGCCGTTGCCGCGGTTGAGCTGGAGGACGTTGCGGCTGAACTGCTGGTGGTAGCCCTGGTCGCGGTACATCTGGTAGCGGTTCCAGCCGTCGAAGGCCGCCTTGGTCTTGTAGCGGCGTTCCGTGGCGGGGAGCATCTCCGTTACGAAGAGTTCCGGGAGCCCGTCGTTGTTGAGGTCGGCCAGATCGGCGCCCATGCTCCCCTTGCTGATCTCGGAGAGGTGGCCGACGAGCTCCTCGGAGAAGGTTCCGTCGCCCCGGTTGAGGTAGAGGTAGTCCCGCTCGAAATAGTCGTTGCTGATGTAGAGGTCGGGCCTTCCGTCTTCGTTGACGTCGCCCACCGATACCCCTAACCCGAATCCGATGTTGGAGGAATAGATGCCGGCTACCCGGGTAACATCCTCGAATCGTGTTTCACCCGTTTCATTCAACAGGTTGCGGAACAGCCGGTTACCCCCTGCTGTGTCGGGTATTTCCCGCAATCCGGGCTGCAGGTCAAACCCGGTGGTTGCCCTTGTGGAATTATTGAGCAGGTAGCAGTCCAGGTCGCCGTCGCCGTCGTAGTCAAAGAAGGCGGCATGGACCGACAGGCCCACCACGTCCAGCCCGTATGCGGCGGCGGATTCGGTGAAGGTACCGTCGCCCCGATTGATGAAAAGTTCGTTGTGGCGGACGCCGGTCATGCCGGGAATTTCCTCCCCCGCGGGCGGTCCCGCCTTGCACACGTAGAGGTCCTGCCAGCCGTCGCCGTTGATGTCGGCCACGGCCACGCCGGTGCTCCAGCTGTCGGGGCAGGCTACTCCGGCCCGGTCCGTGACGTCGGTGAACCGCCAGTTGCCGTGGTTGCGGTACAGGCGGTTGGGCACCAGGTTGCCGGTGAAGTAGAGGTCGACGAGGCCATCATTGTCGAAGTCCCCGACCCCCACCCCGCCACCGTTGTAGAAATTCCGGTAGGTGTAGGGATTGAGTTGCTCGGTGTACGCCAGATCGTTGGAGAATGTCACGCCCGTAACTTGGAGCTTCGGATCGGTCATCCAGGAGAACCGGGTGTCGGCTGCTACGATAGCCGCCTCCTCCGATCCGGATGGGCAGCCAAGCAATAGCATTATGAACGACAGGGCGGAAATAGGTTTCAGCACGGCACGAAGGTAACAAGCTGCCTACGCGAGTAGGGGAAGGTATCGGAGGAATGTCCTAATACCGCCACATATCCAGCAGCTTCCGGAATACCTTGACGGTGTTGGCCGCGTCGTCGAGGGCTCGGTGCTGCTCGCCGCTCCATTCGAAGCCCTCGTGGCGCACGGCCGAAGCCAGTCCGCGCTTTTTGGGCAACCCCCGCAATTCGCGGTACTGTGTCCTGAGATTGATGTGGTGGTCCAGCCAGTCATCTTCCAGCCGGTGCAGGCTACAGTCCTGGCGCAGTTGCCGTTCATCGAAGGCTCCCCAGGCCGCGAGGACGTAGGGTTCCCCGTCGATGTCGATCCAGTCCTGAAAGGCGCCGATCACCCGGGAGAAATCCCGGGCCCGGTTGATATCTGCCTGATCGATGTGGGTCAGCCGTCGACAAAAGTGACTCAGCTGAGGGTGCAAAAGCGGATGGATGAGGCGGCTGAAGGCTCGGCCTACTTCTCCGAAGGAATCGACCTCATAGGCTCCTATTTCAATGGTTTCCTGAACCATTCCAGGGGGGCGACCCTCCCAGCAGGTAGCCTCGATGTCATAGACGATGAACCTCACGGAGAGAGAACCCTAACCAGCACGCTACGTTCGGTGGCCGGCGGACCTAAAGACGCGGCATGCGGGCTTTGATCTCCGAGTGGTAGGCCTTGCCCATTTTCAGTTGGTGCTCGTTGAGTTCGATGACGCCGTCGGCGAAGCTCACACGGTTCACCTGGTCGAAGTTTACGAGTAGTCCCCGGCTGGCTCGTACGAAGGTCCCGGTCTCGAGTTCTTCGGCGATGGCCGCGAGGCTGCGCTTGATGGCGAACCGCTTGTCACGGGTCTGGATGTAGGCATAGTTGCCGTCAGCCTGGATATAGTGGATGTCGCTCAAGGGGATCTTGAGGTAATTGGTTCCTTCTCTCAGGAAGAGGTGGTCCATTGGGAGTCTGTTGAAAGAATTCATAGTTTGGCGGTCGGATGAAGGCTGATGGTGACCGAGGAAGCGGGCGCGTAACCAAATGGTCACCCGGTATCCGGCGTTCGTCGCCCTATAATTTACGAGGTTTCGAAAGCTTCGGATTCCTTACTGCTACATTAATCACCTATTATTTTCACTTTTTTCATGCATAACCTCCCGCTCTACCAAGTTGACGCCTTCAGCGATCGCCTCTTTGGCGGTAATCCGGCCGCCGTGGTGCCGGTCCCCGCCTTTCCCTCCGATAAGTTGATGCAGCAGATCGCCACCGAGAATAACCTGTCGGAAACCGCCTTCGTAGTGATCCGCGGAAAGGGCAAATTCGACATCCGCTGGTTTACCCCCACCCAGGAAGTGCGGCTGTGCGGTCACG
>JBGTHX010000013.1:0-1873 GCA_041746055.1 Lewinella sp.
GAAGCGACGGGTCCTCAATCTCATCTACCCTCGAACACCCTACGCTTACCATAGTAGTTATAAAAAAACATTACCCCGGTAGCCACCCCCTTGATCAGCCACTCCCGCTCCCCGAGCAGGGGGAAGTAGTGCAGCCCGTACACGATGGCCGCGTCGAGCAGGAGGCCACCCACGCTCACCACCATGCTGAGCAGGAAGGCCGAGCGCAGGGAGCGGCGCAGTTCGAAGACGAAGTAGCGCTGCAGGAAGAAATTCAGCACCACGCTACTGGAGTATGCGATCAGCGTAGCCGGCAGGGGCGGCAGGTAGCGGTCCACCAGCAGGAGGTAGAGCCCGTAATTGATGCCCGTGGCCACCAGGCCGGTGAGGGCAAAGGGGATCTTTTTCTTCCCGGAGTCCCAGACCCTTCGGGTGGTCTCTCTCACGCTTCCCGGGCCATTGCGGCGGAGCGCACCTCCCGGAAGTAATCCCTCACCTCCAGCCAGTTATCCATGCGCGGGTAGCCGGTATCGTTCAGGTTGTGGGAGGCGGTGAAGAGGATGCCCTGTCCGTTGAAGGTGGCCAGGTTGCTCACCTTGTCATCGATCATGTAGTCGCCGTGCACGATGCTCTTGTTGCCGCAGAAGACGATGCGTTCCCAGTGGACGAAGGGCATGTTCTCCTCCAGCCACTCCCACTTGTCGGTGAAGCAGTGCTTGAATTCCGTGGCGGCGGTCACGATGTATACCTCGTAGTGTTCGTAGAGCTCCTCCACTACCTCCCGGGCGTCCTGCATGACGGGCAGGTCGCGAAAGAAGCCCGGTTTCCGCAGTTCATCGCGCATCCGTTCGATGCCGGGCAGGTCGTAGATCCGCTTCCCCCGGTACGCAGTGGGGTCGATCGGCACACCCTGCCAATCCTCGTATAGCTTGTGGTAGCGCTGGTAGTTGTCTACCATCACCTCGTCCATATCGATACAGATCCGCATTACTGTTCCACTTTAGTGATACCGATCGGCTTTTCGTGGTCGTAGCCGTCTTCACCCAATTCCTTGTAGGCGGGCTCCACCTCGTGGTAGTCGGGGCGGGTACCCGAGGTAATCCGCTTAGCGGCTACGCGGCCCCGGTTGAGCAAAACCAACAGCGAAGGCAACAGCAGCAGCAGCACCAGCGTGGAGGCCAGTAGTCCGAAAGCCACAGATACCGCCATCGGGATCAGGAACTGCGCCTGCCGGCTCCGCTCGAGCAGCAGTGGGGCCAGGCCCGCGAAGGTGGTCAGGGAGGTCAGTAGGATCGGCCGGAAGCGGCTGCGGCCCGCGTCGTTTAGGGCGTCCATCATGTTCATGCCCCCCCGGATATTGTCGTTGTAGGTGGCGATGAACACCAGTCCGTCATTCAGGATGATGCCAATGAGGGCGATGATGCCCAGTCCGGAAAAGAGCGACAGTGGCTTACCCATCAGCCAGTGGCCCAGGATGACGCCGATCAGGCCGAAGGGCAGCAGGAAGAACAGCACCCCCGCCTGGCCGATCGAGCGGAAGGTGAGGGCTACTACAAAGAACATCAGGCCCAGGACCACCGGCAATACGATCTGCAGCGACGCGAAGGTCTTCGCCTGATCCCGAATCTGCCCGTCGGCCACCGTGGAGACGCCCGGATAGTTGGCCAGCACCGCGGGCAGGATCTCGTCGGCTACGATGGCGTTCAGGTCGGGCACGGATACGCTGTTGGTGGCTACGTCGGCCTCCACCTTCACCTGCCGCTGCCCGTTGATGTGGTTGATCGAGATCACGCCGCGCTGGGGTTCCAGGTTGACGATCTCCGAGATGGGGTATTGCCCGCCGTCCGGCAGCCGCACCCGCATGCTGTTGAGGTCGGCCAGGCTGCGGCGGCTG
>JBGTHX010000014.1:0-8959 GCA_041746055.1 Lewinella sp.
GAAGCTGATAATCAGGTGACCAGCCAGGAAGTAGCCGACGATCCGCTGCTCGAAGACCTGCTGCGCTGGATCGCCTGAAAAAATTGTTGCCACTTTCTTTTATCGGGATGTGACGCAACGTCCGGACCGGCGTCAGAATTCCCGATTTAGGCTACATGACTAATTTTCCGATCCCGAGGGATCCGGACTGAGACACTTGAACACACGGATTTACTTTAAGAATTAAAGAGACCAAAAACAGCAACTGATTTCATACAACGCCTTTTCCCAACGGGAAGGGCGTTTTTTATTATTGGCGGCGGGAAGTGGTAATTTTGGCTATGATCCACCGCCTCCTGCTTATGTGTCCCCTCTTACTTACACTCGCCGGCGCCGGAGCGCAGGGCCGGGCCCGTGACCTCGGCGTACCATTCGGAGTCATGGCCCCCGGCCCACGCAACGCGATCACTGATGTGGCCGGAGTCAGGGTAGGGCACACCACGCTGGTGGCGGGAGACAGCATCCGTACGGGCGTTACCGCGATACTCCCCCACGGCGGGGACCTCTACCGCAAAAAGGTGCCGGCCGCCATCTACCTCGGCAACGGCTACGGAAAGCTAGCCGGTTACAGCCAGGTGAGCGAACTGGGTGAACTCGAAACCCCCATCGTGCTGACCAATACCCTCAGCGTGGCCACCGCCATCAATGCCCTTATCACCGACTGCCTGCGCCGCAATCCGGAGGTGGGCAGCGTGAACGCCGTGGTCGGGGAAACGAACGACGGCTACCTCAACGATATCCGGGGGCGCCACGTCACCGAAGCCGATGTGCTCTCGGCCCTGGAATCGGCGACCGACGGCGCGGTGCCCGAAGGAAACGTAGGGGCGGGTACCGGCACCAGCTGTTTTGGCTGGAAGGGCGGTATCGGGACGTCCAGCCGGAAGCTACCCGACACACTGGGCGGCTACACGGTAGGCGTACTCGTCCAGACCAATTTCGGCGGCGTGCTGCAGATCGCCGGCGTACCCGTAGGCCCGGAACTTGGGGAATACTACTTCCGCGATGCCCTGGAAAATCATTCCGACGGCTCCTGTATGATCGTCGTGGCCACCGATGCTCCCCTCGGCCCGCGTAACCTGGAACGCGTCGCGAAGCGCGCGATGCTCGGCCTGGCCCGCACCGGGGGTATCGCCAGCAACGGCAGCGGCGACTACGTCATCGCCTTCTCCACCACCCCGTCCAACCGTATACGGTCGGACGGCCCCGATATCCGCGAGCTGCAGGAACTGGCCAACGGCGCCACGAGCCCCCTCTTCCTGGCTACCATCGAAGCGACGGAGGAGGCAATCGTCAATTCCCTCTTCGCGGCCGAGGACATGACGGGCCATGAGGGCCACATCCGCAAAGCACTCCCCGTAGAGGAGGTGCTGAAGCTGCTCGGCAAGTAGCCCTACAGCTCCAGCGCCACCCCCACCCGCGGCGTAACCCCCAGCGTGCTGAAGCCGGTCACTTCGGTAAAGTCCGTACTGGTGAGGTTGCGGACCTCGCCGAAGACCGTCAGGTTGCGGCGCTCGAGCAGCTTGTACTCGGCGTAGGCGTTGACCAGTAAGTAGGGCTCGAGCTGGACGGGGATGGCCTCGAAGGCGGCGTTGTAAAAGATATCGGGCCGCTCCCCGGTGTACTGGGCTGAAAGGCGGGCGAGGAAGGGCTTGTCGCCGCGAAACGTCAGCCCCAGCCGGCCCGTAAACCGCGGCCGGCGGTAAAATTCCGTCACCTCGTAGGGGACGCTGTTGGCATCGGTAGTGCGCATCCGGCCCCGCACGTAGGTAAGATTGCCGTCCGCGCTCAGCCGGGTGCCCAGCGCCGTAAAGGCCTCCACTTCCAGGCCCCGGTCGCGGACGTTGTCCACGTTCAGGTACTGCCCGGGGTAGCGGTACACGATCAGCTGGTCGATGTAGCGCTGAAAGAGTGCGAGGTTGACCCCGGCCCTACCGGACTTCCCCTGCACCTGCGCGCCCGCCTCGTAAGATGTAGATACCTGCGGCTGCAGCTCCGGATTGGCCCCGAAGGGACCGTACAGCTGGTCGAGGGTCGGGCTTTGGAAGGCCGTGGCCACCGAGAGGCGGCCCGTCACCACGGGCGTGATATGGTAGCCTACCGCCGCCGAGCCGTTGAGCTGCCCGCCGAAGGAGGAATGGTGATTGTAGCGCACTCCGGTCTCGAAGAGCAGCCGCTCGGCCACGTTGAGGTTGAGCTGGAGGTACGGACTGAGGTTGGTGGCGGTAGGGGAGTCGGCCTCCTCGAGCGCCAGCCGCTCGTGCCGGTACTGTCCGCCGAGGGTAACGGCCAGGGCCTCGGACGGCAGGAAGTTCACGAAGAGGTCGGCCTGCTGCGCCCGTCCGCGGAAGAAGGATTCCCCGTAGGCCGCATCGTCGAAGACGCGGTCGGTGGCGGCGTAATTGTAGCGGGCACCGGCGGAGAAGGTCTCCTTTTGGTAGTCGACAGACAGGGCCGGCAGCCACAATTCATTGGTGTAGTGATTGTCGCCATCCTGGAAAGCCCCGGCGTCGTAGTCGCCGTTGAAGGTGGCGCGGCGCAGGCCCGGCCGCAGCGTCCAGTGCTCGTCGGGGCGCCACGTCAGGTTGCCGTAGTAGGTCTGCCGTTCCGCGCCATCGCGCCGGAACTCTTCCGCGCTGCCCGGAGGAGGGGCCGCTTCACTGATGCCGTCGGTGCGGAAGTAGTCGTAGCCGGCCTGGTAGTCCAGCTTTTCGGTGGTCCCGCTCACGGCTGCCTTACCCTCCAGGGTGCCGTAGCGCTGGGCGGCGGCGCGCAGGTGCAGGTTAAACGGATCGGGTTCCGGGTGGGTGGCCCGGCTCGTCACCAGGTTGATCACGCCCGCCACGGCATCGGATCCGTAGAGCAGCGAGCGGGCGCCGCGGAGAATCTCGATGCGCTCCAGTCCTTCCAGGGAGAGCAGGCGGAGGTCCACCGCCCCACCCAGCGATGAGGGGTCGACGAGCGGCTGCCCGTCGACCAGGATGAGGGTGTACTGGTTGGCGCCGTTGCGGAGAAAGAGGCTGCGGTCCTTGCCGAAATTGCTGTAGGCTCCGTTGACGGTGATGCCCGCCTGCTCGTTCAGCAGCGTAGCCAGGTCGACCGACCGTGCGATGGTGGCCGAGTCGATGACGGTGACGCGGGACGGGGATTCGGCCTGCGTCCGCGTAAAGCGAGCGCCCGTCACGATCACCTCATCGGAAGTGGTGGACAGCGGTGGGGCTTCCTGCGCGAGGGTAGGAAGGGACAGAAAGAGGAGAAGGATGTGGAGATGCCGGTGCATGGGGTTGGGTTGCCGGCGGAGGGGGGTAGGGGGCAGCCAGTAGCTTGTAGGGCGTATCCGGTAGCGTGTAGGGCCTTCCATTGGGCCACACGCTACCAGCTACTAGCTACATGCTAATCGCTACTCGCTCCAAGTCCTTTCTCACCGAAGAACAAAAAAATATGACGCACCGGGCAGGTCTTCTGGCTCGCCCCACCTGGCCGTCGCCTTCCCGGTTTGATCCAGTGGCGTAGTGACGGCAGGCGCGCGGGGCTTACAGCTGCGGGGACAGCTCCGGATTCTCACCGGATTCCCTTATCCCGAATGCGGGGCGAAGGTAAGCGTCGGACGCTTGTGTTACCTTTAAGCGCTTACCCTAGTCACTAGTCTTCCGTGAAATTTACCCTCACCTGTTTTGGGCTCCTGCTGGCCGGCGCGTTGGCGGCCCAGTCGCTGGTATTTGACGAACGAACCGCTAACGAGCCACCCGGTGCCACCGCCGTCCGCTTCGTGAACGGGATCACGCTCGATGGTAAACTCGAAGAGCTCGAGTGGCAGAACGGCGAGCCGGCCCAAGATTTCTGGGAGACCTTCCCCGCGGATACATCCCACTCGGCGTGGCCCACGGAGATCTACTTCGGCTTCGACGACCGCAACCTGTACGTGGCCGCGATCTGCCGGACGCCCGGGATTAAATTCATCATTCCCAGTCTGCGGCGGGACTACCGGGCGGGCGGCAACGACAACATCACCTTTGTCTTTAATCCCTTCCGCGACAAGACCAACGCCATAGTCTTCGGCATGAATCCCTATGGCGTGAGCCGCGAGGCGCTGATCTACAACGGCGGGGAGAGCACCGACGATTTCCGCGAGGAGTGGGACAATAAGTGGCGGGGCGAGAGCTTCATCGGGGAGGACTACTGGTCGTGCGAGCTGGTGATCCCCTTCAGCAGCATGCGCTTCCCGGCCGGCGCCGCCGAGTGGTACTTCAACAGCTACCGGATGGACACCCAGAGCAACACGCGCAGCACCTGGCACCGCATCCCCCAGAACCAGACGATCATGAGCCTGGCCTATATGGGTTCCCTGCACTTCGAGGGCGGGGCGCCGGCGGCCCAGGGCAAGAACGTAGTGGTGATCCCCTACGCCGGCGGCAGCCTGCGGCGGGATTACGCGGGCGACGTGCCCACTGACTTCGACGGCGACGTGGGCGGTGACGCGAAGGTGGGCATCGGCAGCGGACTTAACCTGGACCTGACCGTGAACCCCGACTTCAGTCAGGTGGAAGTCGACGAGCAGGTGATCAACACCACCCGCTTCGAGGTCTTCTTTCCCGAGCGGCGGCAATTCTTCCTCGAGAACGCGGACCTGTTCGGCTCTTTCGGCTTCGAGCGGGCCAACCCCTTCTTCAGCCGGCGGATCGGGGTGACGCGCGACACCACCACCGGCGAGGCCCTGCAGAACCCGATCTACTTCGGGGCGCGCCTCAGCGGCAAGGCCAACGACGACTGGCGCGTCGGGCTCCTCAGCATGCAGGCGGCCCAGAATCACGGCCAGGGACTACCCAGCTACAACTATACCGTAGCGGCCACCCAGCGGCGGATCGGGGCACGCAGCAACGTGGGCGGCATTTTTGTCAACAAGCAGAACTTCACGGACTTCGCCGATACCACCGAGCGCAACGCGGCCTTCAACCGCGTGGCCGGCCTGGATTTCAACCTGGCTACCCGCGACAACGCCTGGAACGGGAAGACCTTCCTGCACCGGAGCTTCTCCCCGGAGTCGGACGGCAACGACTACACCCACGGGCTCAACCTCGAGTACCGCCACCGCCACTGGAACGTGGAGTACGACCACCTGTACGTAGGGGAGAACTTCAACGCGGAGGTAGGTTTCGTGCCGCGCCGGGGCTACCTCACCAGCGGGATCCAGGCGGCCTACATCACCTACCCGGCTAATCCGCGCGTCATCCAAAAGGGACCGGCCCTGGAGGCACGCGCCTTTGCCCAGCCGGGGGACGGCATCACCGACCGAAATTTTCTCGCCATTTACGAGTGGCGCTACGCCAATACCAGCCGCTTCAACGCCGGGGCGGGCTACGAGTACATCTTTCTGTTCAGTGATTTCGATCCTTCCCGCACCGGGGCCACCCCGCTGCCGGGCGGCCGCGGCTACGGATTCTGGCGGGCCGGGGCGGAGTACCTCAGCGACACCCGTAAGCGGTTGAGTACCGGACTGCAGGCCGAAGCGGGGCAGTTCTTCAATGGGGCCGGCTTCAGCCTGACCGGCAACCTGCTGTACCGCTACCAGCCCTTCGGGAGCATCGACCTGCGCTTCAGCTACCAGTACATCGACCTGCCGGAACCCTACGCCGCTACGGCCCTGTTCCTGATCGGGCCGCGGATCGACTTCACGCTGAGCAAATCGCTGTTCCTGACCACCTTCCTGCAGTACAACGACCAGATCGACAACATCAACGTGAACGCCCGCCTGCAGTGGCGCTTCGCGCCGGTGAGTGATTTCTTTCTGGTGTACACCGACAATTATGACAGCCTCAACCTCGGCGTGAAGAACCGGTCGCTGGTAGCCAAGGTGACGTACTGGCTCAACATCTAGGCGGAGAGCAGACATTCTTTCTGGTGAAACCTCCTTTAACGGGTGCATTGGGCCTACCGTATACGTTAACAAGCAATCTTCGGGCCTTGCGGGGCGTTACCCCCACCACTTCAGACACTACATGCGGCAATACAATTTCTTCTTTTTCCTGGCCCTGGCCGGACTGCTTTCACCGGGCCTGTCTGCCCAATTGCAGATGAAGGGCCTGGAGGCGGGCCTCTGGGGGGGCACCGCATTCTACCTCGGTGACCTCAATACCGAATTCCGCTTCAACCGACCTAACCTGGCCGGCGGGGTGGCACTCCGCTACAACTTCAACCATCGCCTGGCCGCCCGCGGCAGCTTCAACGTCGGGCGCGTGGAGGCCCGCGACAGCGACAGCCAGAATACCTTCGAACTTGAGCGGAACCTCAGTTTCTATTCCAACGTCTACGACCTCACGGGGCAGTTTGAGTTTAACTTCCTGCCGTATTACCACGGCAGCCCCGAGTATTTCTTCACCCCCTACGGATTCGTCGGCTTCTCCGTATTCGGCTTCAACCCCAAGGCCCTGGCGCCCGGCGGGCAGACCATCATCCTGCAGCCGCTCGGCACGGAAGGCCAGCCCCAGGGCAAGGAATATAGCCAAGTGAGCGCCGCCCTGGCCTACGGGGTGGGCATCCGCTGGGACCTTTCCTACGAGCTGAGCATGGACGTCAGCCTCAGCATGCGTAATACCCTCACGGATTACCTGGACGACGTGAGCACCAGTTACCCCGACCTGGAACGCCTGCGGCAGACGCGCGGTGACCTATCCTACGTCATGAGCGACCGCAGCCTGCGGACGTCAGCCGGTGAGAAGATCGAGCGCAGCGGCACCCAGCGGGGCGACGACTCCCTGAACGACCACTACCTCTTCCTGGGGGTTGGCATCAACTATTATTTCGGTGACGTGCTGTGCCCGAAGGTCGTCAAGGGCAAAAAGCCCAAGATGCCCAAGGCGTCCAAAAAGCGGAAGCGCCGCCGCTAGAGCGCTTTCTTGATCCGGCGTACCAGTCCGGGGCCACCGTATACCAGTCCGCTGTAGAGCTGAATCAGCTTCGCGCCTGCCTCGAATTTTTCCGTGGCAGAGTCGACGTCGCCGATCCCGCCCACCCCGATGATGTCCAGGGTGCCGCCACTTTGCTCGTAGAGATAGCGGATCACTTCCGTGGACCGTTGCCGGAGGGGCGCCCCGCTGAGGCCGCCGGCGCCGAAGGCCTCCACGCGGTCGACCGGGGTGCGCAGGGGAGACCGGGCGGTGGTGGTATTCGTGGCAATGATGCCGGCGATCTTCGTCGCCTCCACAATGGAAAGGATATCGTCGAGCTCCCCCTCGGTCAGGTCGGGGGCAATTTTTAGTAAGATGGGTTTTTGCTGCCACATCTCCCCGGGACGTCCGAGGTGCCGGTGGGTGGGCGGCGTGCCCGCGCGGCTCAGTTTCCCGTTGAGTTCCTGCAGGGTGGTGAGCAGGGCCGTGAGGGGCTCCCGCTCCTGCAGCGCCCGCAGGCCGGGGGTATTGGGTGAGCTTACGTTGACTACGAAGTAGTCGACCATCGGGAAGAGGGTGCGGAAGCAGGTCACGTAATCACCGGTGGCCTCCTCATTGGGCGTCACCTTGTTCTTGCCGATGTTCCCGCCCAGGATCACCTTTCCCGGGCGGCCGTCGCGCAGCAGCCGGCGAGCCAGGGCGTCCACCCCCTCGTTGTTGAAGCCCATGCGGTTGATGAGGGCACGGTCCGCGGGTAAGCGGAACAGTCGGGGATGAGCGTTGCCCTCCTGGGGCAGGGGCGTCACGGTGCCGAGCTCCATGAAACCGAAGCCCAGGCTGGACATATCCTTGTAATACTTACCGTCCTTGTCGAATCCCGCGGCGAGGCCGACAGGGTTGCAGAAGGGCAAACCGAATACGCGGCGCCGCAGGTGACGGTCCTCGTAGCGGTAACGGCTCCGGAAGACGTCATTCACTACCGGCAGCGACAGCGTAGCGGCCAAACCCTGGACGGTCAGCTGGTGGGCGTCTTCGGCGGGGAGGCGGAAGAGCAGGGACTTAAGGGCTTGGTACATGGCTCAAAGCTACGCATCCTGCAGAACGAGCATGGGCACCTGGCTGTCGAAAACCACTTTACTGACCGTGCTTTCATTGAACAGCCGGCCGAAAAAGCCATGGTCGTGGTACACCATGACGAGGAGGTCGGTACCGTGCTGTTCGCTCGCTTTCCGGATGCCCTCGCTGATGTTGTCGGTCTTGCCGCTGCGCACCTCGAAGCGGTGGGGCACGCCGGCCAGGTACTCCGTGAGCCGGGGATCGTAGCCCTTGCCGTCGCCGTCCTCATCACCGTGGTAGATGACCAGCTCCGCGTCGTAGGCCCGCACGATTTCCAGCAGGGGGGCGAGTACGTGGGCGCCGGCGAAGGCCCGCTCGTCCACCGAAAAGAGAATGCGCTTCGGCTCGCGGAATTTGGCGGCGGTGGGCACGATAAGTGCCGGCAGTTTAGAATTCTTGATTACGGAATTCGCCGCGCTGCCGGTGAAGAGCTCGCGGGCAGCGTCGGAGCCGCGGGTACCCATCACGATGAGGTCGTAATTTTTGGCCTTGGCTACGCGGGTGAGGGTGGAGCCCACCTCGCCGTCGACGGTGTGCATATCGATGGTCGCGCCGTCGCGCAGGCGGCCGCTGATCTCCTTTTTCACCTTACCCATGGTTTCCATGGCTTCCTGCCGGATGTGATCCTTCATGTCGACGAGTACGCCGGCGGCACCGGAGTAGGGCTCATCGACGGCCGAGACGAGTGACAGCAGGCTGCCGAAGTGGTTGGCCAGGGAAAGGCCGTATTCAACGGCGTTGCTGGCGCTTTCGGAGTAATCGGTGGCGACCATTATCTTCTTCATGGGTATGCTTTTATTTTGGAACGGGAATTGGGGCCTGGGGTTTGCGGGCGGTCGCGCAGGTGGTCGCGCCATTTAGTACCTTTGCCCACCGATCATGACCTTCGATCAGCTCATACACCAGCCTGCGGGCCTCCGGCA
>JBGTHX010000015.1:0-10981 GCA_041746055.1 Lewinella sp.
GGCTGGGCCGAACCTCGATCGGGGGATCGAGCAAGCCGGTGGGCCGGATCAGCTGCTCGACGATCTCACCGCCCGTCTGCTCCAGCTCGTAATCACCGGGGGTAGCCGATACGTAAACCACCTGATTAATGAGGCTCTCGAACTCCGTGAAGTTGAGCGGGCGGTTGTCCATGGCAGAGGGCAGGCGGAAGCCGTAGTTGACCAGCGACAATTTGCGGGCGCGGTCGCCGCCGAACATCCCCCGCACCTGCGGCACCGTTACGTGACTTTCATCGATGATCATGAGGAAGTCGTCCGGGAAGTAATCCAGCAGGCAGAAGGGCCGGGTACCGGGGCGGCGGCCGTCGAAAAAGCGGCTGTAATTTTCCACGCCGTTGCAGTAGCCGAGCTCCCGCATCATTTCCAGGTCGAAGCTGGTGCGCTCGTGGATGCGCTTGGCCTCCAGCAGCCGGCCCTCCCGCTCGAAGTAACGCTCCTGCTCGTAGAGCTCGTCTTCGATGTTGCGGATGATGCCGGTGAGCCGCTCCTTCGGGGCTACGTAGAGGTTGGCGGGAAAGATGGCTGCGTTGCGCATGTTTTCGATGCGCTTGCCGGATTCGATCTCGATGCGCTCGATGGCCTCGATCTCGTCGCCGAAGAAAATGATGCGGTAGCCGAAGTCGACGTACGGCAGGTTGATGTCGACCGTATCCCCCCGCACGCGGAAGGTGGCGCGGCGGAAGTCGGTTTCGGTGCGGCTGTACAGCGAATCCACCAGGTCGTAGAGAAAGCCGTTGCGGCTTTTGGTCTGCCCCACTTCGAGGCGGATGATGCCCGACTTGTAGTCCTCGGGGTTTCCCATACCGTAGATCACCGAAACGGAGGCGACGATAATGATATCGCGGCGACCGCTCAGGAGGTTAGAGGTGGCCCGGAGACGGAGCTTGTCGACCTCCTCGTTGATGGCCAAGTCCTTTTCGATGTAGGTATCCGAGCCGGAGATGTAGGCTTCGGGCTGGTAGTAATCGTAGTAGCTGACGAAGTACTCCACCGCGTTCTCCGGGAAGAACTCTTTGAACTCCCCGTACAGCTGGGCGGTCAGGGTCTTGTTGTGGGTCAGCACCAGCGTGGGCCGGTTGAGCTGGGCGATGGCGTTGGCCATCGTGAAGGTCTTGCCCGAGCCGGTCACCCCCAGGAGGACCTGGGCGCGTTCGCCCTCCTTCACGCTGTGGACCAACTTCTTGATGGCCAATGGCTGATCGCCGGTAGGTTCGAACTTAGAGGTGAGCTGGAAGGCCATAGGTCGGTGAGTTGCGCTTTTGAGGAACCGTTGGGTAAACAAATTGTTGGGTACCCCGTCCGACCGGTACCGGTCGGACGGGGTACCGGTCGGACGGGGTTTAACCCAGCAGATCCGGCCGCCGCAACCGCGTCCGCGCCTCCGCCTGCGCTTCCCGCCATTCCTCTATCGCCCCGTTATTGCCGCTTAGCAGCACCTCGGGTACGGCCCTGCCCCGCCACTCCGCCGGACGGGTGTACACCGGCGGGGCCAACAGATCGTCCTGGAAGGTATCGGTGAGGGCGCTGGTCTCGTCACCGATCACCCCCGGCAACAATCGCCCGATGCTGTCGACCAATACGGCGGCGGCCAGCTCCCCGCCCGACAGCACGTAATCGCCGATACTGATCTCCAGCGTAACGTACTCCTCGCGGATGCGCTCGTCGATGCCCTTATAGTGGCCGCAGATCATGAGCAGGTTCTGGTGGAGGCTCAGGCGATTGGCGCGCCGCTGGGCCAGTCGTTCGCCATCGGGGGTGAGGTAGATGACCTCATCGTAGGTGCGCTGCCCGCGCAGCTCGTCGATAAGGGCGGCGAGGGGTTCACAGCGCATCACCATGCCGGCCCCGCCGCCGAATTGGTAGTCGTCGGTGCTGTTGTGTTTGCCTAGTCCGTAGGGTCGCAGGTCATGGACCTCAACCTTGAGCAGGCCCTTATCCTGCGCCCGCTGGAGGATGGAGTGCGACAGCGGGCTCTGGAGCAGTTCGGGGACCACGCTGATGATGTCGATGTGCATGGCGGCAAATGTATAATCAATCCCCGGGGCCGTCCGACCGTTTGCCGTCGGACCGCCACCCGACGCCTCAGGCCTAGGACACTTTAGGCCACCAGGGCCGGTTCACCACCGTCGGCACCAGCCGCTCGCTCAATCCCGCCTTGTCCATCAGGCGGGTGGCCCAGAGCACGGGCTCGGAGGCCGGCTCATTACTGAGGTCGTAGGTGCCGTGGTGCATCGGCCACCAGTACTTCGCGCCGAGGGCCCGGTAGCCTTGGAAGGCCTCCTCGGGGTTGGCATGGTTGCTCTGCATCATGTACTCGGGCTTGTAGGCACCGATGCCCAGCATGGCCACGTCGATGTTGGGGAAAAGCTCGCCGATCTCCCGCCAATAGGGCGTTTGGGCGCTGTCTCCGCCGAAGTAGATCCGGGCACCGTCCACCTCCAGCATGAAACTGCCCCAGAGGTGTTCGTTGAAATCGGTCAGTCCACGCCGGCACCAGTGGCGCGCAGGCAGGAAGTGTACGTCCACCCCGGCACCCGCCAGGTCGTAGCGCTGGTACCAGGCCGCCTCCTCGATGGGGGTACTGCCTACCCAGTCTCCGATCAGACGGGACAGGCGCAGTGGGGCCAGTATCTTTTTGATATCGTTGTTGGTGCAGATGGTGCGGAGGCAGGTTTCATCGACGTGGTCGCGGTGGTCGTGGCTCAGCAGGAGATAGTCTATGCCCCGCAGGTCCGCGTAGCCGAAGGGTGGTTTAACCCGCCGCGGGATCAGCGGCATATCCCGCAACTGGGGGTCGGTGAGAAACCTCAGTCCGTTGAGCTGCATCAGGTAGCTGGCGTGGCCGAGCCAGACGATCCAGTTGCGGCTACGGTCCGACAGGTAGCTCACGTCGCTATCGACGGGCGGCACCCACCGGTCCGCACGCTTGGCGGCGCGCTGCGGGTTCGGCGACAACATCATACGCAGGATGGGCCCGTAACCGATCTCGAAGGGGTCCTGCAGGTACCGGAATTGTCCGTTCTCGATGGGGTTACCGCACCAGGTATCGGCTACGGCGGGGTGCACGGGCAGGTCGGGGTTGAGCAGGTATTCCATGGGCAATTTGGTGTCTAAGCCGTCGGACGCTTTGAAGCGTCCGACGGTTGTGGCAAACCTACCCGCTCATCCGGTACCCGCCCAACGTCACATAGTACATCGTGAGCAAATTCGTGCGCTCCCAGGCGGGCAGCTTTCCCGCCTGCAGGTACTGCAGAAACTGCTCGGTCACTTGGGCGAAGTGGGCCTCATGACCGGTCCGCAGGGCATCGGGTACGGTGATCTCGTAATTGACGCCCGTCTGCCGGTAGCCGATGCCGGGAAACTGGTCCTGCAGATACTCCATCGTGGCTGCCAGGGTCTTTTCGTCGATCGGGGCGTGGGGCTCCAAGTATAGCGTGGGGACGTAGTTCTGCTCCTTATCCTGCCGGATCACCAGGTCGGCGTTGGTGCCCCGCATGATGGAATAGTGGGTGTCGGCGGCGCCTTCGGGAGCCTCAAAGTTCCAGACTACGGCTGCCTTGGCGTAAATGCCACGTACCGCAAAGTTGATCTCCCCGTTGGCGAAGACTTCCAGTTTGCCTCCCCTGAGGCTGTGGGCGAGCGAATCGGGGAATGACGAAAGGCCCGTCACTTTCCGGAACTGGGCCGGTGTGAGGGTAGTGGCCCAGCGGCGGGCGCTCACGAGCTGTATGTCGGAGGTATCGACGGGCTCTTCAGGGAAGGTCTCCCAGAGGATGAGGTCGACCAGGTGGGTGGCCACGTCGACCATCCCCTCGCCCTGCTGGGTCACGTCGAAGAACCACGCCGGCCGGATGAGCGGCGCGCCGGATACTTCCTTGCTAAAGTGGTGGACGCTCTCCTTGGAGATGGCCGGATTATCCTCCGTGCCCTTCACCAGCTGGCCGAATACGCCCGGACGCTGCGAGAAGGCCCGCTGGAGCTGCGTGGTGATCTCGAAGCGCTCGGTCATGATGTCGTAGAGCAGCAGGTCCCGGTCCCGCGCCTCGGCCAGGGCGGCACGCAGGGTGTCGTACTGGGCGGGGTCGATGACCATCGGCTTGTCGGCCAGCACGTTCATGCCGTGGGCGATGGCGGAGCGGATGTAACCTGTCTTGCGGGCGTTGTTGCCCGACAGGACCACCACGTTACCCGCGTCGTCGGCGACCATTTTTTCCAAGAAGTCGGGGCCGGTATACACCACTTCCTCCCAGGCCGTCGGATCCGGGCCCGTATTGTAGCGCTCGATCCGCTCCAGGTGCTGTTGCACGTCCTCCCCCGCCGGCGCGTAGACGTGCACGGTGAAATCGATCTGCGGGTACATGGATTTCTGGACCAGGGCCGCGTGGAAGTGGCCGGGGTCGAGGGTAATCAGGTGCACTTCTCCCGGCACGCCGGAGAAGTTTCGTTTGGCTTTCATGCCGTCCGGTCGGTCGGCGGAGGACGGATCGCCGCAGGCCAGCCATCCGCCGAGCAGGAGAAGGAGGAAGTAGTGTTTCACGCGGGTAAGTTAGCCGAATCTCAGCTACGCACCAGGGCAGGCACGTTCTCGTAGCCGTAGGGCCAGCGCTGGGACCGCGACAGCATCCGGTTTGCCTCGTCGTCGTTGCGGAAGCGTTCCATGACCGGGTCCCACTCCAGTTTACGCGGCACCTTCATGGCAATGTGCGAGATCAGACAGGCGCTGCAGGAGCGGTGCGCCACCTCCGCCGGGGAGATGGTCAGCCCGCGCGACTTCATGCACTCCAGCCAGTTGCGGTGCTGCTCGGGGCTGGCGTACAGCTGCAGGTCGTTTTCGCCGATCTCCAGGGCCGCGCCCTTCAGGTTGGTCGCAAAGGCCTCGCTGTTACCGAAGTTCGGGTCGCTGGCCGTGACGGCCTCGCTGCCGCGGGACACGAACACGTGGCCGTCCTCCCCCTCGAAGCGGATGCCGTTGGGCAGGTCGCCGTCGATGGTCATCTCCACGCCGTTGGCGTAGCGGGCGACTACGTGGTAGGGACCGTGGACCGTCCACAATCCTTCCGTGGGAAATTCGGCGCGGGCCTCGACTTCTACCGGGCCGGTGAATTCCGTGCCCATGCCCCAGTGGGCGATGTCCACGTGGTGTACACCCCAGCCCGTGATCATACCGGCCCCGAACTGCTCGCAGCGCAACCAGCCTGGGCGGGAGAAGTCGTCCTGCGGATGCACGCGGTCGAGGGTGTAGGGTACGTGGGGCGTGGAGCCCAGCCACATCTCGTAGTTTAGGTTATCGGGGACGGGCATCGGCGTCGCATCGCCGCCCGCCGGGTCGCTCGGTAGCCCGATCTTGACGGCCTTCAGTTTACCGATCCGGCCGTTGCGCACCAGCTCGCAGGCGTGCTTGAACTGCGGCCAGGGGTCCATAGAGCGCTGCTGGCTGCCCAGCTGAAAGACCACGCCGGTGCGGTGCACGATGTCGCTCATCATCCGGCCCTCTTCGATGGTGAGGGAGGTGGGCTTCTGCAGGTAAATATCCTTGCCCGCCAGGGCCGCCTCGATCGCGGGCTGGGCGTGCCAGTGGTCGGGGGTGGAGATGAGGACCCCGTCGATCTCGGGATTGGCGAGTAACTCACGGTAGTCGTCGTACATGGTTACCTCCACGCCGTCGGCGGGGCGGTTCTCGCGGTACCATCCCTCGATGAAAGCCTTACCCTTTTCCTTGCGCTTGCTGTCGAGGTCGCAGACCGCCATCACGCGGGCGCTCTCGTTCTTCATCGTCTCCGGAAGGTCGTGGCCGCGGGCGATACGGCCGCAGCCGATCTGGCCGATGTTGAGGCGGTTGCTAGGGGCGAGGGGGCCCTTTAGGACGTGGGCGGGGACTATAGTGGGCAGGCAGACTGCTGCGGTGGTGGCTAGGGTGGATTTTAGTAGGGATCTGCGGTTCATGGCGGTAATCTGTGGTTTTGGTTGCGCTTTCAGAGAAAGCTTTTTACTGGTGCTGCCGGAGGCAGCATCCTACTTCGCTGCCGGAGGCAGCGTGGTACAGCGCTACCGGGAGGTAGCCTTGTGCTGCGCGGCCCATTCGAGGCCGCCGAGAATATGACGGCGGAAGAGCGGGTCGGAATAGTGTTCGATCCGGTGGCCCAGCGAAGTATACCACCGCCGGCCGCCGTGATCGGTGAGGTACCAGGCGGTGGGGAACAGGTCGCCGAAGGTGTCGGCGGGATAGGTGCCCTTCCCCTCGGGATCATCTACGGTGCCGAGGTCGGCGGCCAGCAGCACGTGCATTTCCGGGTTGAGTTGTTTGAGGTAGTAGCACTCGTCGTCGCGGATGTGCCAGGTCGCGGGCAGGAAATCGGTGGAGGGATGATCAGCGTCCAGCACCACTACGTCGAAGTCCTGCCGCTTGGCGTGGCGGTGAAACTTCCCGCCGATGGCCGAGGCGAACCACGGCCAGTCGCGCTCGCTGCCGCAGGCCGAGTGGATGCCTACGAAGCCCCCGCCCGATTCGATGTAGTCTCGGAAGGTCCGGTGCTGCTCCTCGGTATTGAATACGTCGTTGTTGGTGTTGGAAAAGACCACCACGTCGTAGTCGTCCAGCCCCCCGGTCGCGAAGGTGGTCGGATCGTCCGAGGCCGTCACCGTGAAACCATGCTCCGCCCCCAGCTCCTCCAGGGCCTCCACGCTGGCGGAGATGTTGTCGTGCACGAACCCCTTGCCGTTGCGGGTATACACCAGCACCCGCGCGCCCGCCAGCGGCCCCGGTACGTCGGTGCGGACCACCCTGGGGGGGTAGGCGAAGTCCTGCCAGTAGCGGTTGGCCGCCACGGTATCCAGCTGCCCGTCGTACACGTACAGCCGGTAGTCGAGGCGGTAGGTGCCGTCGGGGCGCAGGCGGTAGTCGCGGTCCTGGGCCGGATTGAAGTTCACGAAGACGTTCTCCTGGCCGTTGTTGGTGCCGGTGGGCCAGATCCGGATCTGCTCCGGGGAATTGTAGTTGTCGGGGTGGGCCATCAGCAACACGCCCGCCTCGCCCGCTTCGGTGGGGCCGCGCACGTCCATCCACCGCGCCCGGGTGGCGTTGCCGTTCCCCTTGCCGTACCCCTCCGAGGTGAGCAGGTGGACGTTGGTGTCGTCCCACCGCTCCGAGGCCCGCAGGCCGATGCCCTGGTAACGGTAGGCCTTGACGGTGAAGCTATCTTCCGTGACGTTGTGCTGCTTGCTGGTGAAGTCTACCAGGTAACCGCCGGCGCCGGCCGCCTGGGGGTAGACGCGCAGGTCTAGGGTCTCGTCGAGCACCTCAGTGGGGTGGTCGGTGACGGAGCTGTCGCGGAAGACCAGATAGGTGAGGTCACCCGTCATCCCCGCAAAAACCGGACCGGCATCCACGTCCCGCACCCCCCGGGATTCCACCGTGCCCTGCCCGCGCGCCAGGTTCCAGAAATCGATCTCGCGGCCCCGGAATTCGGTGTGCGTCCAGGGGTTCCACAGGCCGTAGTGGTGGTAGTGGTCGGTGGGCTGGATCCGCGTGAGGGCACCGCCCTTCGGCGAACGCAGCGGATGAATGAAGCCGCCGCGGGAGTAGATCGGGTCGACACCCGCGGGTACGGCAGCCTTGGCATACTGATAGGTGAGCACCTCCGAATCGCCGAGGCGGAAGGTCACGCCCTCTCCTGTGTCGTCGGCCTGCACCGCGGCTTCCTGATCCGCCCGGGACGTGGCAGCCAGCAGCCGGTAGGTACGCTCGCTGCCGGGCTCCGTGTCGCCGTCCAGGATCCAGTGGAGCCTTCCCTCCCGCAGTTGTACGGCTACCGGCCGGGTGCTCCCCCCGGTGGTCTCCTCGAGGCGGAGGGGTCCGGCACCTTCGGGCGCTTCCACGCTCACGGGTGCATCGAGGCGATGAAAGGAATCGGCGTAGACCGTGTAGCTGGCTACGGGACCGGACTGTGCGGACAGCACTGTACAGCAACCGAGGAGGAGTAGCGCCGGGAGCGCAAATAATTTTAGTGGCATGATCGTGGGCGGTAACGCTCAGGTGAATATAGCCAAATTATGAAAGCGGGCGCGAGGGGGTTACTATACAATGAATCTGGGGACGGGGCCGCAGGTGCCGGGGGACGCACCATGAAAGCGGGGTAGGTAAAAAAGCGCTAGGAGGATGTGAATTCCTGCTCTGCCTCCGCAAATCGACCGCTCTACCTTTGAAACTGAAGCGGTTAGCTCCCCCAACCGGCATCCGGCCGGAACGCGAGAGCGACGGGGGATACGCGGATTACGACCGGTTCAAAATCACGAAATCATGAAGTACTGTCTCCTCATTCTGATGGCCCTGACCGCCGTCCCCCTGATTGCGCAGTACGACCTGGACCTATACGTAGCGGCCGACGGCAGCGCGGACTACACGACCATCCAGTCCGCTCTCGACGTCACGAAGGCCTTTCTAGACGAGCGGATCACCATCCACGTGAAGAACGGGGTGTACCACGAGAAGGTTAAGGTGCACGCCTGGAACAACCACGTCACCCTGCGGGGGGAGAGTGCCGACTCGACCCTCATCCGCTACGGCGACTATTTCGACGGGATAGATCGGGGCCGGAACAGCACCTTCCATACCCCTACCCTGCTCGTGCAGGGCGATGACTTTCGCGCCGAGAACCTGACCGTGGAGAACACGGCCGGCCCCGTAGGGCAGGCCGTTGCGGTAGCGGTGGAAGCCGACCGCGCCGAGTTTCGGGACTGTCGCTTCCTGGGCAACCAGGATACCCTCTACGCGGATGGGGCCAACGCCCGTCAATACTACAAGAACTGCTACATCGAGGGTACCACGGACTTTATCTTCGGGGCCGCCACGGCCCTCTTCGAAGACTGTACCATCCACAGCAAATCGGACTCCTACGTGACGGCCGCCAGCACGCCCGAGGGACGGGCCTTCGGCTTCGTGTTCTTGGGCTGCCGCCTGACGGCCGCGCCGGGCGTGGACTCGGTGTTCCTCGGCCGGCCCTGGCGGGACTTCGCTAAAACGGTATTCGTCAATTGCGAACTGGGGGATCATATCCTGCCCGGCGGCTGGGACAACTGGAGCAGCCCGGAGCGGGAGCGGACCACCTACTACGCGGAGTACAACAGTTCCGGTCCGGGTGCCGCCCCCGCCGCCCGCACGCCCTGGAGCCACCAGCTGACCGAGCGGGAGGCCGCCGGTTACGATAGAGCCACCGTCCTCCAAGCTTTTCCGCTGCCCGCCTTTGCGCGCTTGTCTGCCCAGGAGGCGTCTCTCCTGATCATCAGCAACCCTTCATCGGCCGAACGCGTCGATGCCTGCGTCCACATACCGGCCCACGAACTGGAGGACCAGCTCGGGCTGGATTCCGGGGCGGCCCTCCACTTCCTGTCGGAGGGTCGGGAAGTTCCCTATCAACCGCTGGACGCCGACCAGGACGGCAAAGCGGAGGCCTACCTCCTGCTGCTGGACGTACCTGCTCAGGGTTCCGTTTCGGTGACGCCCCGGGTCATGAATCAGAGCGAAGCGGTGCCCACTTTCCCGAAGCGGACGCAGGCGGAGCTGTCGCGTAAGGTAGACGGCTTCTGGAAAGACCGGGTATACCAGCAGGGCCACTTTGAGAATATCGATTCCCTCGCCGTGCCGCCCGAGCACACCGACCATTCCTGGTACCTCCGCTACGAGGGCCCGGGCTGGGAGTCCGACCTGGTCGGCTACCGCTTCTACCTCGACTGGCGGAATGCCACCGACGTATTCGGGAAAAAGACGCCGAAAATGGCCCTACAGAATGTCGGGCTGGACGGCTTCGATTCTTACCACGAGTCCTCGGACTGGGGCATGGACGTGCTCAAAGTCGGCCGTGCGCTCGGGCTAGGCAGTCTGGCTACCTGGTATGATGACCACGCCCTGCGCGTGGAAGAAACCGATTCGGTAACGGCGGCGATCGTGGAGAACGGCCCCGTAGAAAGCCGAATCCGTACCCGGTATTTCGGTTGGCGGATCGGCGAGCGAAAGACTGACGTAATTTCTGAACTCTCGATCCGGGCGGGCAGTCGCCTGACACGCCACGACGTGAGCCTGAGCGAGCCACTGGACAGCCTGGCTACCGGTATTGTCAAGCTGGAGACCGGCGAGTTGCTGCGGGGCGATACCGGCGAGTGGAGCTATCTGGCCACCTGGGGCCCGCAGAGTCTGGCGAATGACTTGCTCGGCCTGGCGGTGATCTATCGCACCGCCGACCGGCTCGTGGTGACGGAGGACGACCACAGTCACGTGATCGTGCTCGCCCCCACCGATCGCAAATTGACCTACTACTTCCTCGCTACCTGGGAGCAGGATACCCAACCCATACGCACGAAGGAAGCCTTCACCACCTATCTGGAGCAGCAACTCGATCGGTTGAACCAACCCGTTACGCTGTCCTACGCCAACCGGTAAGCTAAGTCCCAATATCCACAAGTATCATGCAACACCCTTACCCACTGCCGGCCGGATTGGCCACCCTGATCATACTCCTGTCGCTGAGCACCTGCGACCCCGCACCAGCCGCATCACCCGTGGTGCCCGCGGTCGCCCGGACGGTGGCCGTAACGGAAGCGGCGCCCTGGTCGAAGCGCATGGCAGAGAGCATCATGAGCCGCGCCCCGGAGTCTTGGAGAAACGATTTTCAGGAAGATCTGAAGTGGACCTATACCATAGGACTCGTCCTCAACTCAATGATCGAGGTAGGCGATCAGTACGATGAGGAATCCTACGTGACCTACGCCCGGGCCTATGGGGATACCATGATCAACCAGGTCGGGGAGATCCACGGGTACGAGATGGAAAAATTCAACATCGACATGATTGCACCCGGTCCGCTGCTCTTCAATCTCTACGAGCACACCGGGGAAGAGAAATACCGCAAGGCCATCGAGACACTGGCCCGGCAGCTGAAGTGGCAGCCCC
>JBGTHX010000016.1:0-1622 GCA_041746055.1 Lewinella sp.
TGTGCATGTACTTGAGGGGCAGGCTGATGAGGGCCGAGGGCACTCCACCGTTGGAGTAGGCGAAAGCGTCGGTGTCGGTACCGGTGGCGCGGCTGCTCGCCTCCCGCTGGAAGTCGATGTCGTGGGCCTTGGCCGTCTCGATGATGAGGCTCAGCAGCTTGTTGTGCACGGCCGGAGCGGTGGTGACGCTCGGCCCGTTGCCGGCCTTCACGTCGCCTACCTTCTTTTTGTCGAGCATCGGGGTGTTCGTATCGTGGGTCACGTCGGTGACGATGGCCACGTGCGGCTTGATCCGGTGGGTGATCATCTCGGCGCCGCGCAGGCCTACTTCCTCCTGCACCGAATTCACGATGTACAGGGAGAAGGGCAGCTCGATCTCACGCTCCTTCAGCAGTCGCGCGACCTGGGCAATACAGAAGCCACCCATGCGGTTGTCCAGGGCGCGGCCGCAGTAGTAGCGGTCGTTCATCACCTCGAGCTCGTCGGGGTAGGTGATTACCGTGCCGACGTGGATGCCCATCGCGAGCACCTCTTCCTTGTCCTTGGCGCCCACGTCGATGAAGATGTTCTCGATCTTGGGCTGCAGCTTCGACTCATCGCCGCGGCGGGTGTGGATGGCCGGCCAGCCGAAGACGCCGCGTACGATGCCGTCGTCGCCGTGGACGTCGACCCGCTTGGAGGGGGCGATCATGTGGTCGCTGCCCCCGTTCCGGACCACGTACAGGTAACCGCTGTCGGTGATGTAATTGACGAACCAGCTGATCTCGTCCGCGTGACCCTCGATCACGACGCGGTAGTCGCGGCCGGGGTTGATCACCGCGTAAGCGGTGCCGTAGGTGTCCAGCCCGATCTCGTCTACGTAGGGGCGGATGTACTCGATCCAGATCTTCTGACCGGCTGCCTCGAAGCCGGTGGGGGAAGCGTTATTTAAGTATTGGTGTAAAAATTGCTCAGCGATTTCGTTGATTACGATCATTAGTGTGGTTCATGTGGGGAAAAAGCGGCGGCGCTCAGCCGCCGGAATGCTCGTATGCCTCGCTCCAGGCACGGGGATCCTGCCGCCATTCGGCCAGGGTATCCGCCTCCTCCGGGGTAATCTGGCCGAGGGCGACGGCGGCCTCCAGCAGGACGCCGTAGTTGCTCAACGTCGCCAGCGGCACTTCGGCGTTATAAAAGGCACGTTCGGCCGAAGGAAACTGGTAGGTAAAGATGGCCAACGCTCCGGCCACCGCCCCGCCCGCTTCCCGCAGGGCGGCCACGGCCTTGAGGCTGCTGCCGCCCGTGGAGATCAGGTCCTCGACCACCAGGTAGCGGCGGCCCTCCTCCAGCCGGCCCTCGATCTGGTTGCGCCGGCCGTGCTCCTTGGCCGAGCTGCGGATGTAGATGAAGGGCAGCCCGAGGCGGTCCGCCAGCAGCGCCCCGTGGGGAATCCCGGCCGTTGCCACCCCGGCCACTCCGTGCACGTCTTCCATAGCACCTGCGGCCCCGACCAGCGCCTCCACGACCTCGAGGCGTATCTCGGGGTAGGAGAGAAGCACCCGGTTGTCGCAGTAGATGGGCGACCGCAGTCCGCTGGCCCACGTAAAGGGATCGGCGGGCTGCAGCTTCACCGCGCCGGCCTC
>JBGTHX010000017.1:0-3250 GCA_041746055.1 Lewinella sp.
TCATCAGCTCGAACTGCCGGGCGAACTTCGCATCGTCGGTGTCGGGCAGCGAGCCGGTGGCCACGCGGTGGCCCAGGGCGGTTTTGGGCTCCACGGTCAGGGCGTAAGAGGCGATGTGCTGCACGCCGAGGCCGGTGGCCAGCCGCAGGTTCTCCCGCCAGGTGGCGTCGCTGGTGGTCTGCGCCCCGTAGATCAGGTCGATGCTCACGTTGTCGAAGCCGGCACTCACTACCTTTTCCACGGCAGTGCGGGCTTCGCGGGCGTCGTGGGCGCGGTTCATGAAGCGCAGGTCGGCCTCGTCGAAGCTTTGGATCCCGACACTGAGCCGATTGACCGGACTGTCGGCCAGCAGGGCGACCGTTTCGGTATCCAGGTCGTCTGGATTGGCCTCCAGGGTGATTTCGGTGCCGGCGTCCCCCCGCCAGTAGCCGTGTTCTTCCAGGGCGTGGAAGAGCATTCGCAGTTCATCCGCCGTAAGCAGGGAGGGCGTTCCCCCGCCGAAGTAGATCGTCGGCACGGGCCCCGCCGGCAGCTCGCCCCTCCGCACCTGCAGTTCCCGCACCAGTCCGGCCAGCACCGCGCCGCGCCCTTTCAGGTTGGTGCTGAAGTGGAAGTTGCAGTAGCTGCACGCCTGTTTACAGAAGGGGATGTGTAGGTAGAGCAAGGAGCGATTTGCAATTTACAATTGACGGTGTACCATTTACAATTTGCGGCTCTGCTCGTTGACGCTCGTTGTCGGGATTGTGAGCGGGTTGCCGGGCAAGGAGGCATCGGGCGGCGGCACGCAGGTGCAATGAGTTCCACCGGAAAAGGAAGGCTGCCCCGGTCACACGCGAAGAGTGAAGCGAGCATCCGCGCACCTTGTAAATTGTAAATGGTCAATCAACCTCTACCGACCCTTAGGCCGCCGCCGCTTGCCGCCGCGCGACATCATCTGGTGGCCTTCCTTGCCCATGCGCTGGGCGGCCTTGACTTGTCCGGATTGCTTAAGGGCGGTATCAAGCATGTCGATCTGCTCGGTGATCTGGGGGAGCTTGACGTTCGTTTCCTTGGCGGCCTTGAGGTACTTCTTGGCGGCGCCGAAGTTGCGGCGGTTGGCTTCGATCTGGGCCAGCTGTAGTTTCAGCATGGCCTTTTCGTTGGCGGTGGGCACGTCGATGCTGTCGGCTTGCTTCAGCCAGCCCTCGGCGGCGTTGAGGTCTTTGCGGCTCAGGGCGATGGTGCCCCGCATCATGTAGTAAAAGGCCCGGTTGGCGGAATAGAGCCACTCGGGTTTCAGGGTCAGGTTGAGGAGCTGCTCGCCCCGGTCAAAATCCTGCACCTGGACGGCCTTCGCGGCGGGGCCGACGGTACCGAGGAAGATGTAGCCGACCAGCAGGACGATCCCGGCCAGCAGGAAGGGAAATCCGTACCAGAACCCGAAGGCGGCCCACAGGACGACCCCGCCGAGAATGCCGGCGGCAATGAGCGCGAAGCGGATGTAGGGAGGTATGATAAACATGGTTTCGGTTTTGTGAAGGCCGGCCCTACTGCAGGGACGCTTCGTATTCGCGCTGGGCCCGTTTGGCCACAAAGATCGAAATTTCGTAGAGGGCGTACAGCGGCACGGCGATCAGGATCTGGGTGACCACGTCGGGCGGGGTTAGGAGCGCCGACAGAACCAGGATGCCGATGATGCTGTGCCGGCGATACTGCCGCATGGCCTCGGCGGTGATGAGGCCGAACTTGGCCAGGAAGTAGATCAGTACCGGGAGCTCGAAAATGAGGGCCGCCGGAAGGGTGAACATGATCATGTAGCTGATCACGGAGTCCATCTTAGGCTGGTTGACCGTGCCGCCGACCTCGAAGCCCATCAGGAAGTTGGTGCCGAAGGGCGCCACCACGAAGAAGCCGAAGCTGACACCGAGGAAGAAAAGGAAGGAACAGATGACGATCACCCAGCGGGTGGCCTTCTGCTCGGCGGGGTAGAGGCCCGGCCGCACGAAGGACCAGATCTCGTAAAAGACGTAGGGGAAGGCCAGCACGAAACCGCCGATGAAGGCCATCTTAACGGCCGTGATGAACTGCTCCCCGAACTCCGTAGCCTGCACCAGTACCTGGGGCGGGTGGAAGCAGAGCGTGCCGCCGGTGCCCAGCCAGTCGGACAGCCGGCAGAACATGCGGTAGCTCAGAAAATCTTCCCGCAATGGCCCGTACAGCACGTAAGTGAAGTAATAATCGTTGAAGAGGAAGAGCAGAATACCCGCCACGCAGATGGCGATGAGGGCGCGCATGATGTGCCAGCGCAACTCCTCCAGATGGTCGATGAAGGACATCTCCTTCTCAATCTCGGGGACCGGTTTACCGGCCTCGTCGTACTTCCAAGTATCTACATCCTGTTGATCGAGTGGCATGGGGGCGAAGGTACTACCTAGTCTAATTTAGAGGATAAATTCCCCTACGGCTTCCTCACTGTATTCCCAGAGCCGGCGGGCGAGCTGGGCGTTGCAGGCGGTGGGGGAGGGCTTGATCAGGCACTGAGAAGGGTTGAAGTAGCGCCCCGACACTTCCTGTACTTCCGGACTGCTGGCCAGGTAGACGCTGGTATCCGCGCCCCGGTCGGGCGACCGGGCGAAGGGCTTGTACAGCGACCAGATCGTCCGGGTCAGCAGCTTGGCCTTCTTGCTGGCCAGGGAAGTGCCCACTACGCCGGGGTGGAGGCAGTTGGTGGTCAGCTCGGTTCCGTGGCGGCGGTCCAGTTCCTTGGTAAAGAGGATGTTGGCCAGCTTGCTCTGGGCGTAAGCGGCGCCGCCCTCGTAGTCCCGGGGGCCCCGCTCTCCGCGCAGGTTGCCGAAGTCGATCCCCCCCTTGGTGTGCATGGCGCTGGCCACGTTGATCACCCGGCTGCAGAGGCTGGCGCACTGCATGGCCGGCAGCAGGTTGAGGGTCAACAGGAAGTGTCCGAGGTAATTGACGCCGAATTGCAACTCGAACCCGTCGCGGGTCCGTTGCAGGCTGTCGCAGTACACCCCGGCGTTGTTGACGAGCACGTCGAGACGTGGATAATCGGCCAGGAAGATCTCACTGGCCGCCCGGATGCTGCTGAGGTCCGCCAGGTCAAGGGGGAGCGTATCTATGCGATCGTTACCGGTGGTCCGTACGATCCAGTCCGCCGTCTGCTGCGCCTGCGTTTCGTTACGGCAGGCCAGCACGAGGTGCGCGCCCTTGCGGGCCAGCCGCTCGGCGGTTGCCCGGCCGATGCCGTCGTTGG
>JBGTHX010000018.1:0-5391 GCA_041746055.1 Lewinella sp.
GGAAGCTGCGCCGCTTCCTCCCCCGGGAGACGCGGCAGTACGTGCCCAGCTTCATCGCGGCCGTCTTTCTCATGAATTACCACCAGCACTACGGCCTGCCGGCGACGGTACTCCCGCTGGACGAGCAACTGACCGAGTGGGTGACGGTATACCGCCCCATGAGCCTCTACCAGGTGGCGCGCGTGACCGGACTGCGACCCGAGGTAGTGCTGGAAATGAATCCCCAGTACGTGCGCGGCTACCTGCCCGGATGGCGGAGCGGTCATGCCCTGCTGCTGCCCAAGCGCGTCATGCCGGCCATGGAAACCTACCTGGCCGAGTTTCCCCGCGAAATGCCGGAGGAGCAGGTCGCTCTGCCCTGGTCTCACCCCCTGGCGGGGAACGGAGAACTCGACGCGGATAAGTACTATGTCCGCTACGAAATCACGCCAGAAGCGGGCGACACCACCGCACGGCAGCTGGCCGAGCGCTACCGCCTGCCCGTAGACCGGCTCCTGGTATGGAGCGACCGGGGTGAAACGGATTCGCTGACCACCGGCGAAATGCTCTACTATTTCGACGTGGACCAGTACCGCCCCCTGGCCCCCCGCACCCTGGACCGGCGGCCCGCCGCCCCCCAACTAGCGCTGCATGAGCCCCGGAGCGTGGAAAAGTCCATCGACCACCACTTCCATCCGCTCCCCGAGCCCGCGGTGATGTCCGTTCCGGCGGGAAGGCGACGGTGGTGGGAGATTTTCAGTCGGTAATCTTTTCTGGATAGTTCAGACCCTATATTCTGCCCCCCACTGCTAATTTTTTACGGCGCCTTGCTTGCAATGACGGGAAAACATTGGGTTAGTGTCATCTTTACCAGAACATTATTGTTATTTTACCGCCCCTCCTGAAGGGGTCGTATCTAAATCGATCATATGAAATTTAATTCGCAGGGTGACGACGAAGTCACCTACGACGCAATCGTTGTCGGCACGGGAATCAGTGGCGGCTGGGCGGCAATGGAACTGACAAAAAAGGGCCTGAAAGTCCTAGTCCTGGAAAAGGGCCGGATGGTACAGCATGGCGATTATCCCACCGCTAACCTGGATACCTGGGACCTGGATTTGGAGAACAACCTGCCCGCCGAGGAGATCAAGGAACACTACTTCAAACAGAACCGGACGGGCTATACAGTCAAGCCCCAGAGTAAGCACTGGTTCGTGAAGGACGACGAGCATCCCTACGGCGAGACCGAGCGCTTCGACTGGATGCGCGGCTACCACGTTGGCGGCCGTTCCATCATGTGGGGCCGTCACAGCTACCGCTGGAGTGATCTGGATTTCCAGGCCAACGCCAAGCAGGGCATCGGTACCCCCTGGCCGGTCAACTATGCTGAAATCGACCCCTGGTACACCTACGTGGAGACCTTCGCGGGAATCAGCGGGGAGAAGCTCGGCCTTTCGCAGTTGCCCGACGGCAACTTCCTGCCGATGATGCCCCTGAACTGCGTAGAAGATCAGGTCCGTAAGGGAGTGGCCGAAAACATGGGGGGCCGCGTAGTTACTGCAGGTCGCGTAGCTCACCTGACCGCTTACGATCCGAGCGTTCACCTCGGCACCCGCGGCGCCTGTCAGTTCCGTAACCGCTGTATCCGGGGTTGTCCTTACGGTGGCTACTTCAGCAGCCTGTCCTCCACGATCCCCGTGGCCCAGGAAACCGGCAACATGACCCTGCGCCCCAACAGCTCGGTCTACAGCCTGATCTACGACAAGGAGAACAAGCGCGCCAAGGGCGTTCGCTTCCGGGACTCCGAAACCGGAGAAGACCACGAGGCCTACGCCAAGGTGGTGTTCCTCTGCGCCTCGGCCATCCCCAGTTCGTACATCGTCATGAATACGGAGCACGAGGAAGGCGTGACGCTCGACACCAGCGGTGAACTCGGCGGTAACGTGATGGACCACCACTTCCGCGTGGGAGCCAACGGCGTCACCGACGACTACGGCGATAAGATCGAAAAGGGCCGCAAGCCCAACGGCGTCTACATTCCCCGCTACCAGAACCTGGGCGACCGGGCCAGCAAGAAGGATTACCTGCGCGGCTTCGGCTACCAGGGGGGAGCCGGCCGTGGAGGCTGGGGCCACACGGTCCGCGAGATGAACGTGAAGGTGGGCCCCGAGCTCAAGGACGCCCTCATCCGCCCCGGAAAGTGGACGATGGGACTCACGGCCTTCGCCGAGACCCTCCCCGACACCAACAACCGCATGACCATCGACCGCGACAAACTCGACAAGGACGGCCTGCCGACCCTCACCTTCAACGCCAAATGGGGCGAGAACGAGTACGCCATGGTCGACGACATGATGAACGACGCCGCCGAAATGCTCGAAGCCGCCGGACTGAAGGACGTGCGCACCTACAATGCCCATTCCTACCCCGGTCTCGGGATCCACGAAATGGGTATGGCACGCATGGGTGGCAGCCCCAATAACAGCGTGGTCGACAAGCACAACCGCCTGTGGGCCGCCCCGAACGTCTACATGACCGACGGTGCCTTCATGGCCTCCGCCGCCTGCGTGAACCCATCCCTGACCTACATGGCCTTCACGGCACGCGCTGCGGACCATGCCGTCAACGAACTTAAAAAGATGAACATCTAAGCGATGAAAAGAAGAGATCTACTGCGGTACACCGCTTACTTCACCGGGGTGGCCGTCAGCGGCCCCGTGGCCTCCGCACTGCTGGCCGGCTGTAAGCGCGACGAAGCCGTCGCGGCCGGTGACGCCGTTTACAAACCCGGCTTCTTCAACGACGAGGAGTACACCTTCATCTCCAAGCTGTCGGACACCATGATCCCCACCACCGATACCCCCGGCGCCCTCGATGTAGGGGTACCGGAGATGGTCGATAAGATGGTCGGCCAGGTATACGATGAGGACGCCCGGAACAAATTCCGCGACGGCCTGAAGCAGCTCATGCAGCGGATGGATGCAGACAACGCTGAGGCACCCTTCTCCGGAATGGAGTCCGACCAGTCCCTGGTCTATCTCCAGGATCAGGATATGCATTACAAGGATAGCGACACCGACTGGGACTCCCAGCCGGAGATCGAAGGAAACGCCCGCAACGTGTACTTCGACCTGAAGTCGCAGATCGTCGGTGCCTGGTTCAACAGCGAGCCCATCGGCACCGAAGTGCTCGCCTACCTGCCCGTTCCCGGGGAGTACATCCCCTGTGGAGACCTCCAGGAACTCACCGGTGGGAGATCCTGGGCGATCTAGCCTAGGTTCGCCCCTAGGGGGCCAGTGATAAGATTTACAGTATGACCAGGGGGTGGTGAGCCGTAGTGCTTACTGCCCCCCATTATTTGGGGCTATCCCGCCAGGGTGCGGTGTACGTCGGTCCGGGAAGCGCGCCAGGCCGGCACGGCAGCCGCGAGGGCTCCTACTATCAACGATCCGAGCAGGAGCCCGCCTTCCTCCGGAAGGAAGACGAGCGCCCGGAAGTCGTAGCGATAGGTCTCCGAGAAGTACCTCGCGATGAGGAACAGTCCGAAGTGACTGGCCAGAAGCCCGAGCACCGCCCCAGCTGCGGCCGTGATCGTACCCTCCAGCAGGAGCAATCCGAATAGTTTACCCGGCCCGGCGCCCAGGCTCCGTAGCAGGGCGAGCTCGCCCCGCCGCCGGTCCAGGGAGGCATACAGGCCGATGAAGATGCTCAGGATGCTGACCCCGACCACGACATAGCCCAGTTGCCGCAGCACCTCTTCTCCCTGTCCCATAGTAGCATAGAGCTCCGCCAGCTGGATGCTCGGGGTGACCGCCTGCATCTCGGTGTTCTCGTTGATGCTCCGCTGCATGTTGAGGCCGGCCACGCTGGTGCCGCGGAAACGGAGCAGGACCGAGGTTATGGCCTTTTCGGAATACTGCGTCAGGGGACCGGTTACCCGGTAAGCCGGCTGCGCGGCGTGATCGTCTCCGTGTGCTTCGTGGGCATCGTGAACGGCCCACAGACTCTCGGATGGCGTCAGCAGGACCAGGTCAGCCACGGTGCCGGTGGGGGCCAGGACGCCCGTCACGCGGAATTCCGGGGCGTCGCGGTGGGTGAGGTCATCGTCTTCGATGAGGCCGTGGCTGCTGCTGAAGGTATCGCCGAGCTGCAGGTTGAGTTCCCGCGCGGCGGTGGCCCCGGCCACTACGTCCATCACCTCCGTCCACATATTTCCGGCCGCCAGGCGGGCGCCGTAGAGTTCCAGAAAGGCGGGGCGGGTACCGACGATCCGGCGGCCCCGGTAGGAGTCACCGAGTGAAAGCGGCACGCCGAGGGAGATGTAGGGATGCTCCGGATTGAGGAAGGGTTTGACGGCATCCAGCGGCACGTTGCCCGTGGGGGAGCTGATGTGGTACATACTGGACATCATCAGCTGCAGCGGGCTGCCCTTGGCTCCGATCACCAGGTTGATTCCCGCCAGATTGCGGTCGAATTGCTGCTCGAGCTGCCAGTTGAGTAGCAGAATGAGGCTGATCAATCCTGCTCCCAGCGCGGCCAGTACCAGACTCAGCAGCGTGGTCCAGGGGCGGAAGAGCAGATTACGCCAGGCCAGGGCAAGCAGGATCATAAGCGGTCGGTTGCGGGAATGGCGGGGCCGATCTCGACCAGATGGGAAAAATCCTTACGCAGCCGATCGTCGTGGGTCACCACCACGAGTATCGCGCCGAGTTCCGCGGCGCGATCCCGCAGGATCTGACTCACCCGGGCGGCGTTGGCACGGTCCAGGGCACTGGTGGGTTCGTCGGCCAGAATGAGGGTAGGGCGGTTGACCAGGGCCCGGGCGATCGTGACGCGCTGCTGCTCGCCCACGCTGAGCCGGCCGGGCAATGTGTCGGCGTATTGTCCGATACCCAGCTTATCCAGGGTGGCGGTGAGGATCGCCGGATCGGACGGCAGTCCGGCGGTGCGGCGGGCGATAGCCAGGTTCTCGCGTACGGTGAGCGCCTCGAGAAAGTAGGCCCGCTGAAACACCAGTCCGATGTTCCGGCCCCGGAATCGGTCGAGTTCCGCGCCGCGCAGCGCGGCATAGTTCGTGCCGTTGAGCACCGTCTCCCCCGTCTCGGGCGTGAGCACCCCGGCCAGGAGGTGCAGGCAGGTCGACTTGCCGCCGCCGCTCGGCCCCAAAAGCAGACAGGCATTCCCTTCGGCCACCCGCAGATCGGGAAACCGGAAGGCGGGCGCGGTAGCCGTATAGCGGAAGGAAAGATGGCGGGACTCGAGCACGCTCAAAGGTACTATGTCCGTGGCGGCCCCCGCAACAACCGGCCCCGGCTCCCGCGCGTTACCCCTCACAGAGGCTATGCATAATAAAACCGTACTCATCACCGGCGCCAACGACGGCATCGGCCGGGCAACCGCCGAGCGGCTGGC
>JBGTHX010000019.1:0-1920 GCA_041746055.1 Lewinella sp.
AGTGCTGATGAGGTTACCCACGCCTACGCCGGCGGCGGCGAGGCCATCCTTGATGTCGTAGTTGTGCTTTTCGGCGCGGCTGCTGCCGGCGTTTTGAGCGATGTGGTCCTTCATCGATTCCGCGTAGAGGTTGCGGTCGCGGGTATAGGTGAAGGGATTGAAGCCGGCGCCGCGCAGACTGGGGGCCTGCGCGATCGGGTAACCGAGGTCGGCTGCCGCCTCCTCGAGTTCGTGGATATAGTGCCGGCGGCGCAGGAACCATTCGATGATAGTCAGGGCCACCATCACGGGAACGGCATAGACGATTACCGGCGGGAACTCCAGGTTCTGAATATCCTGGAAGGTGTATAAGGGCTTGGTCATAGGAGGCATTACTTTCCGGTGCCGTAGAGCGCGCGACCGGCGGCTTCGTACTTATCGCCTTCGCCCCAGAAGGGGACCGAATCACGGTTGGCGATCAGGCGAACCGCCAGCGTGTAGATCTGGCAATATTTCTTCAGGTAGTCGAGGTCGACCGTCTCGGGGTTGTCGGTGACCTGGTGGTAGTATTTCGCGATCTCGTCATCGAAACCCGTCATGCCCGGGGAAAAGGTCAGCGCCGGGATGCCCTTTACGGCAAAATTTACATTGTCGGAGCGGTCGAAGAGCCCCTGTTCGGGGGCCGGATTCGAGATCACGCCGGCGTTGAAGGCAGCGGCGGCCGTCTCGATCTGCTCGTCGATGCCGGTGCGGCCCATGCCGATAAGGGCTATGGCGGAGGTGTCGTTGTAACCGGCTCCGTCGGTATTGAAGTTGAAGACAGTCTGCGCCAGGGGGACCGTAGGGTGATTAGCGTAGTAGCCGCTGCCCAGCAGACCGAGTTCCTCGCCGGTCACGGCCAGCACGATCACCGACCGGCGGGGGGGCACCTCGGCGAAAGCCCGGGCCGCGGCCAGCAGGCTTACGGTACCGAAGGCATTGTCGCGCGCTCCGTTGAAGATACTGTCCTCGGCGGAGTAGTATCCCCCACCCTGCTGGCCCACGCCGACGTGATCGAAGTGGGCGCTCAACAGTACGTACTGGTCGGCCAGTTCCGGATCGGTGCCCCGCAGAATACCACCGACGTTGCGACTGTCTAAGGCGGACACCCGCATCCCGGTGGTTGTCACCTGTCCCTCTAGGCCGTTGGGGGAGCTGGTAAGTGATCCCACGACCTGATCGGGTAGCTGCACGAAGCCGTAGGGAATGGTGGCTTCGGCCACCTCATCGTCCTTCACCGTGAGGCGCTCACCGCCCAGGTAGCGGCGGAAGTTCTCCCAGGGGAAGGGCAAATTGTAGAGTTCGAAAATGCCTACTGCTCCGGCTGCGGCGGCCATGGCGGCCTTCTCCTGGATACCGCGGAACACGGCCTGCTGGCTCTGATCGTCCGGTAGTCCGGCGCGGGTGATCACGATCTTGCCCCGCACGTCGGCGTCAGCGTAGTCGTCGTGACCCGTAGCCTTATCCACCCAACCGAAATTGGCAAAGACGACCTGCGCCTTCGCGTCCGCGGCCGGCCCCCGCACCTGCAGCAACTGCCCTCCGCTGGTGTATTCCTCACCGCCAATCTTCAGACTGGCCCGCTCGGGCGCGTTGATGTTGCGGAGCGGAACGGTCTGGAAGTAAGAGCTATCGACCACATCGAGCGGTTCGTAGCCGAAGGCCCGGAGGTGGGCGGCGATGTATTCTGCGGCCACTTCGTTGCCGACGGAGCCCGTGCGCCGCCCCTGCAGGTAATCGGAGGAGAGGAAGTAGAGCTGTCCGGCCAGCTCAAGCCGGTCGAAGGAAAACTCCGGCAGATCCGGGTCGACGTCGGATCCGCCGGGCGTTTGGGCGCTCAGTACGGCAGACAGGAACAGCAGTGAAAACAGACACTTTTTCATCGCGTAAAATTAAGTATTC
>JBGTHX010000020.1:0-7481 GCA_041746055.1 Lewinella sp.
TCCTTGAACGGATCAAAGAAACGGCAAATCCATGAAAGTTCAAGGATCTACCATCACTAACATAAAAGCACTTCTCCCCTCTCCTCCGGAGAGGGGCCGGGGGAGAGGGAAATCATAGGCCGAAATCCGGCACCAATCATAATCGGAGCATGCAAGTAATCAAAAGATCAGGACGCCGCGAGGACGTCTCCTTCGACAAAATCACCGCCCGCATCAAGAAGCTGTGCTACGGGCTCGATGAAAACTTCGTCGACCACATCACCGTCAGTAAGAAGGTGATCCAGGGCCTCTACGACGGCGTCACCACCGTGGAACTCGACAACCTCGCCGCCGAAACGGCCGCCTCGATGAGCACCGTCCACCCGGACTACGCCCAGCTGGCCGCCCGCATCGCCATCTCCAACCTGCATAAGGAAACCGACAAATCGTTCAGCGCCACCATGGAGGGGCTCTTTAACTACGTCGACCCCAAGACCGGCGAAGCCGCCGGCCTGATCGGTGACGATACCATGGCGGTGATCCGTGACCACAAGCGGCAGCTCGACGCGGCCATTATCTACGACCGCGACTTCGAATTCGACTATTTCGGGTACAAGACCCTGGAGCGCAGCTACCTCATGCGCCGCGACGGTGCCGTGGTGGAGCGCCCGCAGCACATGCTCATGCGCGTAGCCGTCGGCATCCACCAGGACGACATCGAAGCCGCCATCGAGACCTACCAGCTGATGAGCGAGAAGTGGTTCATCCACGCCACGCCCACCCTGTTCAACTCGGGTACGCCCAAGCCGCAGATGAGCTCCTGCTTCCTGCTGAGTATGACGGATGACTCCATCGAGGGCATCTTCGAAACCCTGCGCCGCTGCGCCCGCATCAGCCAAAGCGCCGGCGGCATCGGCCTCAGCATCCATAATATCCGCGCCACGGGCAGCTACATCAAGGGCACCGGCGGCACCTCCAACGGCATCGTGCCGATGCTGAAGGTGTTCAACGATACGGCCCGCTACGTGGACCAGGGCGGTGGCAAGCGCAAGGGCGCCTTCGCCGTCTACCTCGAACCCTGGCACGCCGACATCTTCGAGTTCCTCGACCTGAAGAAGAACCACGGCAAGGAGGAGATGCGCGCCCGCGACCTTTTCTACGCCCTCTGGATGAACGACCTCTTCATGCAGCGCGTGAAGGATGGCGGCGACTGGAGCCTCTTCGATCCGGGTGAGTGCGGCGGCCTGTTCGACGTCCACTCCGGTGAGTTCGAGGCGCTGTACCACAAGTACGAGGCCGAAGGCCGCGCCACCCGCACGGTGAAGGCGCAGGACCTGTGGTTCGCCATCCTCGACAGCCAGATCGAGACCGGTACCCCCTACATCCTCTACAAAGACGCCGCCAACAAGAAGAGCAACCAGCAGAACCTCGGTACCATCCGCAGCTCCAACCTCTGCACCGAGATTATGGAGTACACCAGCGCCGACGAGGTAGCCGTGTGTAACCTGGCCAGCCTCGCCCTGCCCAAGTACGTGAAGGAAGACGGCAGCGGCTACGATTTCGAGAAGCTGGTACAGATCACCCGCGTGGTCACCCGCAACCTCAACAAGGTGATCGACCGGAACTACTACCCGATCGAGCAGGCCCGCAACTCCAATATGCGCCACCGCCCCATCGGCCTCGGCGTACAGGGACTGGCCGACGCCTTCATCATGCTCCGCATGCCCTTCGACAGCGACGAGGCCCGGGAGCTGAACAAGGACATCTTCGAGGCCATCTACTTCGCCGCCTGTACCGAGTCGATCGCCCTGGCCAAGAAGTACGGCCACTACGAAAGCTACCCCGGCAGCCCCGCCAGCCAGGGCAACCTGCAGTTCGACCTCTGGGGCGTAACCCCCTCCAGCCGCTGGGACTGGGCCGGCCTCAAGGCCGACCTGGCCGAGCACGGTATGCGCAATAGCTTGCTCGTAGCCCCGATGCCCACCGCCAGCACCAGCCAGATCCTCGGCAACAACGAATGCTTCGAGCCCTACAGCTCGAATATGTACACCCGCCGCACCCTCTCCGGGGAGTTCGTGGTCATCAACCAGCATCTGCTCAAGGACCTCATCGGCCTTGGCCTCTGGGACAACCAGATGCGCAACCGCCTCATGCAGAGCAACGGCTCCATCCAGGACTTCGAGGACATCCCCCAGCACCTCCGCGACCTGTACAAGACGGTCTGGGAGGTCAGCCAGAAGGTCGTCATCGACATGGCCGCCGACCGCGGCGCCTTCGTCTGCCAGAGCCAGTCGATGAACCTCTTCGTCGAGAACGTCAACTTCGGCAAGCTCTCCAGCATGCACTTCTACGCCTGGCAGAAGGGCCTGAAGACCGGCATGTACTACCTCCGCACCAAGGCCGCCCGGGACGCCATCAAGTTCACCGTCGACAAGGACCAGCTGGTCAAGCAGAGCGACGACGGTGACGGTCAGGTCAAGCAGGGGTCGCGCGCGCAGGTGCAAGGGTCTTCCGACCAGAGCGATGCGCCCGCCGCCGCGGTCAAGGGATTTGAAGAACTGAGCGCCGAGCAAACGGCCGCCGTAGGCAAGACCTGCAGCCTGGACGATCCGGACTGCATCGCCTGCAGCGCGTAAGATGTATTTTTTTTAGATAGACGCTAGAACAGATTACTTGACTCCACATTTCCAGCCCGCGGCTCTGCCGCGGGCTTTTTTTGTGCAGGCCCCCCAAGATGCTTCCTCCCGGTGCCGCACCGGATCCCCAGGAATAATGGGGGCCAGTATTTGCAGCGGCAGTATTTTCATGCATTCAAGGACTTTACCGTCCAGCAACCTCCCGGACCCGATCGGTCAGAGGCCTCTCTAAATACCGCCCATAATGCCCTTGATAAATCACGACGTCGTAGCCATCGAACCCAGTCTGAACTTGCTGGATCGATTCCTGGATATGCAAAGCTTTCAGGAAGTGAGCGTAGGAGGCCAGCCGGCCGTGATCTTTACGGATTCGGTTGGGCCGGCGGGTGAGACCAAGCTCGACTTCGGAGAAGCAGGTCGAGTGTTCGCCAGAGCGCAAAAGCTGACGCTGACAATTCCCCGGGGTATGACCCGTGTGGTATCGGCTTGCGACCCATTGGGGTGGAGCGAGGCCAACGGGGGTACCTCATCGGAGCTATCGATAACCAAACAGACCGTGCGCGTTCAGTTGCTGGACCGGATAGAAGTGACGGGACGCGATGATGCCTTTTCCACCTACCGGCCTACCGTTAACCATCTTTGCGACGACCTAAACGGTCAGGATTTATCGTTTGTCCCGCGGGCCATCACGTGGACGGAACGGACCAGGCCCTGTTCCAAGCCGTTGTTACTCAAGAACGCACCCAGTCGGTACCTCTGCTTCAAGTGGGATCTCCAGCGGTATTACGCCGAGTTGGATGAGCCGTCCCTCATGCAATTTCTGGACGGGGAATTTTCCGACCTCAGTTCAGCATTTATGGTGCCGATGCTGATTCCCAACCGGACGATCGTATGGTGTCCGGTCCGGGAGGAAGATAAAGATGAAGTCCACCGTACGCTTCTTGCGCATCAGGTCGACAGTTTCGTACCGCTTAATAATCCGATCTATTTGGACGGGCCGGATATTTTTATCAGCAGCCGATCCCTTGCCGGGATCTTCGGCAAGATTCCGGTGTAAGGGCCGAAGTGGTCAACTCAGAATCAGGCCCGCCCAATATTTAGGATGGATGTAGCGCTTGTGTAAACCGCCGCTGCGTGCTTTGCGCTGGGCGCCGTGCAGTGCTTCCACGGGGGTCAGTCCGCTGAACACTCCCCGGTAAAATTCTGTGAGCAGGTCGGCGGTAGCGGCAGCGGGTATGTCGTACAGAGAGGCGACCACGTCGGGTACTCCGGCTAGGTGGTAGTTCCGGCGGATGCTGAAGGTGCCCTCCCGCCGATCCGAGAAGCCGCGCGCAGTGGAGCAGGCCGCCAGCACGACCAGGTCTGCCCGTAAGGGTTGGTTGCCGATCACCAGGGCATTGATGCTGTCGGAAGGAGCCAGGTACAGGTAATTGTCGTTCAGGCGGTCGGGATTACCTCCGGCGTGGACGGAAACCTGGATCCAGTCAAACTGGTCGGCCTCCTCCATCAGGGTCTGGGTATTGCAATCCTGGTAACGGAAATGGCGGGAGCCTGCTGCCGAGTCATCCACAAGGATCTCGCCCAGCTGGCCCAGGTAACCGTCGAGTTGAGGGTTCGTCCAAATCCCGATCGAAGGATTCCCGCTTTTGCTTCGGTCCCGGCGTGCCGCAAACTGCAATTCCGCGCTCCAGCTCTCCAGGTATCGTACGCTTTGATCGTCCAGGAGGTAATGTAAATCGTCGTAATGGGCGGTCAGGGGAGGCTGTTCCGTAACGAGAGCGGAAAAGGGAAGGGCTACCAACGACATGCTCGGCACCACGAGCAAATTTTCGCGTTTATTGCTCCCCTGCGGGGTGAAGCCCAGTAGGTGATCGTACAGTTCACCAGCTACTGCCGCGTACTTCTGGACGTCCGGCGCATCCCGCTCGATTAGCATGGCAACCAGGGAATCGGAGAGCAGTTTCACCCTGTCTCGCGGAAGTGCTTCTACCAAAGCGGTGTCGCAATCGATGTACAGGGCGTAAAGCTCGGTCGCGGTCTCCGCGTACTCCACGAGGGCGGCACCCCGGGCGAGCCGGGTTCGTACCCCTGCTATGGAGGGCACTTCTTTGTGGCGTAGCAATCCGTTAGCCAGCACTCCCTGCTGGTCCCAGAATTGGCTCCTTAGGTCGTCCCGCAGTTTGGTGAGCCGTTGAAAATCCCACAACTGATCCTCCGTAAGCTGACCCGAACGCGCGAATCTCACTTTCAGAAGACCGATGTCAATCTCCGCCTGCCGCAGCCGGGGTCCCGTTTGGCCAGCATTGTAAACGGAGAACGAGTCTGCACGCTCCTGCAACTGTCTTACGAGGAGGTATGACTTACCAATCTCCATGGTGCGGAACATATCATTAATGCTGGATTCCGTAGGATGATCGCCCACAATGGTAGCCATCGTGCGTAGGGAAGAGTTGATCAGCCGATCACCGATGTCCAGGTTTCGGTTCAGCACACCTTCTGTCTGCCCAAGCGTGAAGGTGGTCTCGTAGCCCTTCAGGGCCTCATTTACGTACGTCGAGGCGGCTTTTCTATCGGCCACGTCGGCATATCTCCGGTAGCGGAGAAGATATTCATCCGCAAAGTAGTTGAGGAAAAACGTGCAGAATGGTTGCTCCCTGCACGCAAGCGGGTCCGAGGTATTCTGCGGGCAACATTTCGCAGCCAGCATATCTTTACGCACGAAATCCAGGGAGGAGGCATAATCTCCGCGCCGGCTGGCTTCCGTCCCCAACAGGTAATATGCCTCGGCCAGAGAGTGGTAGCTGAAGAGGCTATCCTCACCGATGAGCCTCCGGTAATATAGGGCGGCGCTGTCGAGACGGTTCCGGTGCCAGTGCCAGTAGCCCATTAATCCGTCCGGTTGGGAGGAGGATCCATCCGTATGTGCCGGGGCTTTGTAATTGCGCAGACTATCAATGTAGGCCAGGAAGCGGCCGTCCTCCTCCGGCGAGCCGACGAGTAAGAGGCCCTGGTAATGAAGGGCATAGGCGACCCAGGGGGAATCAAGGGATTTTAGCGTGCTGATGGCCTCCCGCACCAATCGCAAGCTTCCTTTCTTCCACCGGTCTTTTTCCACTTCTTTTTCCAGGTCGTCGGCGTACTGCTTGCGGCCCACGGCCTCGGCCAGTACGAGCCAGGCGTTGAGGAGTGTTGCTTCGCCGCCGGCAGCTTCGCTCACCTGTCGTCCCAGTCGTGCATTGAGCTGCTGCTCCAGCCAGGCCCAGTTCTCGTAGCTATTATAGGCCATGCATAATTGCTGTCTCGCCAGTACCTGATCGGAGGTGCGCTCGCTTAGCAACGATCTGGCCCATTCGGTATACCGGGCCACCGAATCTGGGAACAATCCACGGTGGTGGTGCAGCATCGCCAGATACTGGTATAGTTCGGCCCGGCTCGCGTTAGGTAGTTCCGCCTCCGACTTCGAGGCTTCCATTTGAATTCGTAGCCGCCGGGCCCCCGCCAGCGCTTCCGGCAATCGCATGGCCTCGTACTCCGCTCGCACGGTAGCGAGGGAGTCGGCCAGGGGGTGGTGGACTACTGCCTGCGAAGCCTCCGGCAGGGGGTCCCGGGTGCAGGAAAATACGACCAGCAGGCTGGTCAGGGAAGAGAATAAGAGTCTGATCATGGGACGGTGCGGGAATACAAGTTACCACTCATTCCGTATACCAAAGGCTCCGAAAGCGAACCCCTGGCACCCGCGCACCCGCCGTTGATCCATCCCCGGAGGCGTTTTAGTTAAAGTTTTCTCGCACACAATAAAGGCAAGCGCGGTGCCGCACCGGGAGATATTTTCGCTGGCCTTTCATCTCCCAACCCATTACCAACACGTATGAAGCAATTCGCCGCCATAGTCGGTTTTCTCCTGTTTTTTTCCTCTCTCTTCGCCCAGCGCGTGATCACGGCCCCCGGGGCCTTCGCCGATATAGCGTACGTCCCGGCCCGCGACGCCCTCTACGCCGTCCGCCCCGCCTTCGACGCGGACGGAAACACCCTCTGCCGCATTGACCCGGAAACGGGCGCGGTACTCGAAAGCTACGCGATCGGCCCGGACCCCGAACGGGTGGTGGCCACCACTTCGGGCGACTACGTCTATGTCTCCTACCGGGGGGATAACCGCATCCAGCGGTTCAGCCTGCTGACGAAGCGGGTGGACCTGGACTTCACCGTGGGCGGCAACGAAGCGCCTAACGGCCCCTACTATGCTTCGGACCTGTTGCCGGTACGGGGAAGTGACGACCTGCTCGTGGTGGCCCGCCGCAGCACGTACACCTATCCATCGGCCGTGGGGACGGTGCTCTTCGACCAGGGGCGGCTCCTCCCCGGACTGGCCGACGGCCCGCCGGCCGCCAAAACCCTGGCCTATTCCGACCGCGACGACGTCGTGATCGGCTACGACAACGAAGGCTATTATCAACTGCAGCAGATCAGCGTTTCGGCCAGCGGGCTGGAGGCCACCGCCTTCTACGGCGGCCTGTACGTTTCCTCCGGTCTCCTGGAATACGCCGGTAAGCGCCTGTATGCCCCCAGCGGCGAGATCGCCAGCGTCAACGACGGCGTACCGAATCCCGTAACCACCCTCGGCCTGGAGGGCATCGACCAGAGCGGTACCGTGGCGGTAGAGGCCGACTCCACCAACAACCGGCTGTACTATCTGGGCACCGACTATTACACGGGGCAGCTGAGGATACTGGCCTTCAACCGGGCTACCCTGCGGCTCCTCTTTTCCCGTGCCATAGACCCCTTCGCTCCGCTCTTCACCGGGGTAGGCGCCACCGAACTGGAACAACTCGGGGGGAAAGAGGACTTTGCCTTCCTGACCAGCGAGCA
>JBGTHX010000021.1:0-5271 GCA_041746055.1 Lewinella sp.
GGCCGTGCAGGGGGGTACCGTACTTTTTGTTGTAGTAATCCAGTGGCTTCTTGAGGCGGATCATTGCTAGTCCGCACTCGTGGTGGATGGCTTCACTCATGCTTAGGCGCCCTTTTTGAGGAGGGGCAAAGGTACAACGCGCGAGGCGGGGCCGCGGGTGCGTGGGACGGTCAATTTGGCTGGGCGGCTCCTCACCGCCGGCTCGCTAAGCCTCAGACGGCCTTCCGGAAGAAGTGGCTCACCAGGCTGATTACCAGCAGGACCAGGAAAATGTAGAAGAGGATCTTGGCGATCTCGGCGAAGGCGACGGCGATGCCGGCGAATCCGAGGAGTGCCATGACGAGGGTGAGAACGAGGAAGATAACGGCGTAACGTAACATGGGAGCGGGTCTTTGCGGTAGAACCCGGTCCGGGACCCGATGTTGGATTCCCGAAGTGCGAAAATCCGGGGACCATCGGATTACCATTTCCCCTTTTTCGTTCTATGGGTGCGCTCACTTCCACCATATGCACCACCTGTTCGCCTTCGTCCTCTGCGCTACCTCCCTCATCGCCACCGGACAAAGCGCTCCCCTTGACTTCTAGGCCGGGAATGGAGCACCGTCACGAAGCGGAGCGCGGAACAGGTAGCGGCGCTATTTCTGCGTAGTCCCCTCCCGGTGGTGGGCTTTTCAATGCCTCCTAGAACCCGGGGTTCTCCGGCATTTCCGGGATTTACCCACCTGCAGGAGGGTGAAGTTGTGAATAACATCCGTATTTTTGCCCGAGAACAGTGCCTTTGCACCGGAGTTCCCCCTAAATCCCAGACTGCCTACCTCGCGATCCGTACCAGCGACGGCCCGGGTGGCGTTTATGTTTCACCCACTCACTAACGTTTACTGATTAGGTCTTGATATGAATAAAATTACCCTGGTCCTGAATGCCGGTCGAAGCGGAAGCACCTACCTGGAGCATCTGCTGCGTACCAGTTATGCCGACGACTGCTATATCGCCCACGAAGACATTCCGGTGCAGGTGTCCAAGCCCAAGCTCTACAACCGCGCGTACACCCCCGAGCGCATCGAGCAAGTGCTGGCCGACAAGCCGCTGCGGGCCGTCATCGACCGGTGGAAATCGGAGCTCGAAAAGCATCCGGTCATCGAGACCGGCTGGACCTCTTACCACCTCGCTCCCGTATTACTCCATGTGTTCGGGGAGCAATTACAGGTGATCGTAATGCACCGCGACCCGGTCAGTTTCGCCTTTTCCCGGGCCAACATGGGCAATTATCACCCCAAAACTTTCTACGATGACGCCCACGAGGTGTCGCCCTTTGACGAATTCAGCATCGCCCCCCAGAAACGCGCCATGTGGGCGGACATGAACCACTTCGAGCGGTGCATGTACTGGTGGTGGGTGATCTACCTGGAGAGCCTGGAGTTCCTGGACCGGCACCCTGAGGTGCACCACAAAATCGTGAAGTCGAAAGACATCTTTTCCCTTAAGCGCCTCGACGAGGTGATCCGCTATATGCAGCTGGACCCCGCCAAACTAAAGACTACCGAGGTGGAACAGAACCCCCTGGCCCAGTACGTGCGGGAAACGTTCCCCGTCGGGGAGGAATGGCGGAACTACGAGAAGCATCCCGATATTCTGGCCTTCGCCGAGGAACTGGGCGGCTACAAGCACTCCACGGAGCAGCTGGAGAAGACCGCCCAGAAGTACAAGCTGCCCGATGGCCTCGGCCCCCTGGTGCGCAACCGCCTCCAATACTGGCGGCTTAAGCTCAAATTGCGCAATATCCTGGGGACCTGAGGCAGCGGCGGGCCGGCTCACTCGTTCATCATGCGGACCGATCTCGCGACGGGTCCTTTGGGTCCCTTGCCGGTTTCAAAAGTGACGCGGCTACCCTGACGGGCCGCGGGGCCGAGTTCTTCAATGGGCACGAAGTAGCTGTTCTGGCTGTTGCTGTCGGCGATAAAGCCGTAGCCCTTATCGGCGTTCAGGAATTTCACGAAGCCTTCTTTTTCAAAGCGTGATCCGGCCGTCTTTTCGCCCGGCGGAGTGCTCACGTCGATGTCCTCGAGGTCTATCTCGGGTTTATCGTCCGGATCGGGTCGCTGGGTAGTGAGGTTGCCGTCGTGATCGACGTACATGAACTCCGGCATTTTGCTCGTGCTGTTCTTTTTCTCTTCGCGCCGCATTTGCTTTTCACGTTTGCGTTTGGCGCGTTTTTTCGCTCTCTGTTTCTTGTTAAAAGTATCGGCCATTCCGGGCATTTAGCATTGAAAAATCAGGTTATAGGGCATCCTTAGTTACATAACTACTTGCTCGTAAGGCGCTTATCTACCATTAACCGATAAGTCTCTATAAAGTTAACGGGGCGGCGGTGCGCGGGTGCCGGGGGGAAGGGCTATATTAGGTGACAAAGCACGACCCATGAACCTACCTGCCCCGGCCGCAGCAGCCCTCCTGCTCACCCTGTGGTTCGGCTGCGCCGACGATCCGCTGCCGGCCCCTCCCCCGGGCGAGGACCGGCCCCGGGATACCCTGGTGCTGGAAACGCGGCGCGTACCGGGGGGAGGCTTGTTACATAACGGAATGGGCCAGCTGCTTTTCAGCGACACCGTCGGCCTCTTCCCGTATCCGGTCCGGTACCCGGAGGGCATCAAGGAACTCCGGGGAAGCCGCGTAGCCGTCGATCTATCCACCAAAAGTGGGGACTACATTGACGTCGTGACCGGCCGGAGGGAGGGGAAAGAGGTTTTTGTAGTGGACCAGAACGACAACCACGATTTCCGCGACGACCCCGTGCGGCCGCTGCTGGCGGTAGACTGGGCTGCTGACCAAACCATCCCAGTCCGGATTCTAGTCCCCGGCGGAGATAAACCGTACGCGGATACCTCCTGGTTACGAATCGGTATCTCCCGCGATGACGTGCTGTACGGCCGGAACGAGCACCTCACGACCGAGACGGCCATCGGCGGACACCGCTACCAATTCGGGGTGACGGACCAGCCCAGTATCGGCCACTTTGTCTACGGTTTGGAACCGGAACTGGTGGTCCTCGCCACCGACGGGAACGCGCGCGACACGGTGTTGCGCCAGGACCGCGTCAGACTCGGGGAGTATGTAACCCTGGTGGACGGGTACTACCGCTTCGATAGCATCACCCACGACGGCGGGACCATCACCCTGGTGCTGGACGAACATGCCGCCAGCGCGATCGGCAACCAGGCGGGTATGCTGGCTCCGGAATTCAAGGCCGTGACCACGGCCGGCGATACGCTCTACGGGGGAGGTGCATCCGACCGTCCTACGGTCATTGCCAACTCCTGCGGATGTGGCGGTGACGTGGAATCAACCCAGGCCTTTCAGGACATCCGCCGCGCCTACGGCGATAAGATTTATGCCCTGCGCATCGACTCCGAAATCCGGGGCCAGCCCGATGGCTGGAACGTGGATATCGAAAATCCCTTCAACGACGAGCTGTACAACAGCTTCCGCCAGACCTTCTGCTCGCGCATCGGCTATTTGCTGGGGCAGGACGGCCGCATCCTTGAACGCTTCGATATCATGCAGTGGCACATCGCCCTGGCGGAGCATCTGGACTAAGAACCACCTTGTGCTGCTGCTTCTCGCCGGCGGGCCAACCCCTGGCCACCGGCGATTTCAACGTATAGCCCCGGCACCCGCGCTCCGTCGCCAAAACGCTACCTTTCGGGAGTCCCCTACCCCGATCCGCAATGCGCATGTCCGCCCTTTTGCTCTCGCTGCCTTGCCTCCTCTTTTTCTCCGCCACCGCCTCCGCCCAGGTCACGCCGGACGACATCGACGCCATCGTGCGGCGGGCCATGGATACCTTTCACGTGGCCGGTGCCGCGGTAGCCGTAGTGAAGGATGGGCAGATCGTACTCGAGCGGGGCTACGGGCTGCGCACCGTGGAGGGGAATACCCCGGTGGACGCGCATACCAACTTCGGCATTGCCTCGAACTCCAAGGCCTTCACCACCACCGCCCTGGCCCTGCTGGTGGAGGACGGCAAACTCAGCTGGGACGATCACGTCGTGGCTATCATTCCGGAATTCAGGATGTACGATCCGTACGTGACCGAGCACTTCACCATCACCGACCTGCTGACCCACCGGTCCGGGCTCGGGTTGGGCGCCGGGGACCTCACCTTCTTTCCGGACGGCGCGGATTACACCATGGACGATATCGTGCGGATCTTTCAGTACTTCGAGCCGGAGTCTGAATTCCGGACCCGGTTTGATTACGACAACCTCCTCTACCTGGTGGCCGGGGAGGTGATCCGGCGGGTGAGCGGCATGAGTTGGGAAGACTTCGTGGAGGAGCGCATCTTCGGCCCGCTGGGAATGGATGGATCCTTCACCTCCCTCACCTTCACCGACGAGTCGACCAACAAGGCTTATCCCCACCTGAACGAGGGGGACTCCCTGTACCGCATTGAACCCGAACGCTGGGACCCCGTCCGGAAGCCGGGCTCCGCCGGGGGCATCTATGCCAACGTCCACGACCTCACCGCGTGGATGTTGCTGCACCTCAACCAAGGAAAGTACGGGCCTGACCCGGAGGACGAACTCTTCAGCGCCACTACCCAGCGCGACCTATGGAAGATCTATACGACCACGGACGCCAACCGCAACCCCCGCTACAATTCCCACTTCAGCGGGTACGGGCTCGGCTGGTTTCTGGAAGACCTGGCAGGCAATATGGTGGTCTCCCACACCGGAGGACTGTTTGGTATGCTGTCCAAGACGGTACTGGTGCCTGACCTCGACCTCGGAATCATCGTCCTGACCAACACCTCCAACGACGGCGCGGGGCTCTTTGGCGCCGTAAGCAGCACGGTGATGGATAGGTACATGGAGTTGGAGCCCTTTGACTGGATAGCCCTCTACGACGATCGGTTCCGCCGCGCCAACGACGACGCCCGGGAGGAGGTCGACGGGGTGTGGGCCACGGTAGCGGCTGCGAACGACCACGCGATCGATCCGGAAAATTACACCGGTACCTACGAAGATCCCTGGTTCGGTTCCGTAGACATCAGCAACCGGGACGGCACCCTCTTTTTCCAGTCCGTCCGCTCCCCGAAAATAGCCGGACCCCTTCATTATTACGGCGAAAGCACCTTCGTGGCCAAGTGGGAAAGCGAGAGCCTGGTCGACGCCGATGCCTTTGTGATCTTCACCCTCGACGGGCAGGGGAAAGGGCAGTCGATCCACATGAAGGGCATCTCTCCGGCCATCGACTTCAGCTACGACTTTCAGG